>CAZJRV010000016.1:0-20461 GCA_964548235.1 uncultured Verrucomicrobiota bacterium | reverse complement strand
AGCGCTCTGTGCCTTGAATGGTGCCGCGCGATTCGAATTTCAGGGGAACGGCCTTGAAGGCTTTCGGTTCGGCCCAGACTGTCATTGGCATCAAGGTGATCAGCAGGATTCGAAGTGATTGAGAGGCGATGGGCATCGGCAAAAGTGTCCAACGCGCCTGAGGATCACGCAAACCTCAAAAATTGTGGATACTGAGGCCTATCCCGACACCTTTTTTGATTTTATTTTCAGGCCGGCGTGTCAAACTAATCGAAGGGAACTCAAGCCATGCTGAGCATCACGTCCAACGAATCAGTTCACAACTGCGAAGGCGCCAGTCGGCGTGAGTTTTTGCGCGTTGGAGCGCTTGGGTTGGGTGGGCTGACTTTGCCGCAATTGCTGGCCACGCGCGCGGCGGCAGGTGAGGGCGACAACATCCTCACCGGCAAGAGCGTGGTGATGCTCAATCTGCAGGGCGGCCCGACGCATATTGAGACGTTTGATCCCAAGATGTCCGCGCCGAGCGAGTATCGGGCGATGTTCGGTGAAACGAAGACGAGTTTGCCGGGTGTCACCTTCGGCAGTCATTTCCCGATGCTTGGCAAGCTGGCGCACAAGATGGCCGTGGTGCGCAGCTTCGCCCACGGCAACGGCAGTCACGCCAGCGCCGCGGCGCTTGTGGCGGCCGGCGGCAATCCCACCAAGGCGTGCATGGGCAGTTTGTTCGCGCGCGTGGCGGGGCTGAACAACGCCGCGACCGGTTTGCCGAACAACACGATGGTAGTGCCCGCCGCGATGGGCAAGCGCTACAAGAAATTCAACGCCGTGCCCAGCCGCATCACGGGCATCGGCGATCTGCCGCAGGCGTACCGCGCGTTTGATCCCAGTAAGGGCAGCGACATACTCAACGACATGAAACTGAACCTGCCGAACGGGCGCTTCGAGGATCGGCGCGGATTGCTGCAGCAGCTCGATGAACTGAAGCGTTTCGCTGACGGTGGTGGCGTGGAAAGCGCCAGCGAGTTTGAACAGCAGGCGTTCGACGTGATTCTCGGCGGCGTGTCGAAGGTGTTCGATTTGTCCAACGAAGACCCGCGCTGGGTGGAGCGGTACGACACCGGCCACATCAGGATTCCCAAAGGCCTGCCCAAAAAGAAAAAGAACGGGAAGGCCATCCCCGGCTTTTCGCCCGAGGCGCTGGGTAAACAAATGATGATGGCACGCCGCCTGTGTGAATCCGGCTGCGGCTTTGTCACTGTCACCAACACCGGTTGGGACATGCACGGCAATGCCTTCGGCGTTGATGACGGCATGCCCATCCTCGGCCCGGCGGTGGACAAGGCGGTCAGCGCGTTCATCGAGGACTGCGAACACCGCGGCCTCAGCGATAAGATCCTGCTCGTGATCACCGGCGAATTCGGCCGCACCCCGCGCATCAACAGCAAGGGCGGCCGCGATCACTGGGGCCGGCTGTGCACGCTCGCCTTTGCCGGCGGCGGACTAAAAATGGGGCAGGTGATCGGCCAAAGCGACAAGACCGCCAGCACCCCCGCCGCCGATTTGGTGACCAACAAAATGCTGCTTGGCACCGTGATGCACACGCTTTTCGACATCCCCAACCTCCGCCTGCGCAACAACCTCCCCGCCGAAGTCCAACGCGTCATCACCAACGCCGCGCCGATCCGGCAGTTGGTTTAGCCTTCGGCTGCCGGCGGCTTTTCGTTTGCCTCGACGTAGTGGATGAACTCGATGAAGGGAGTTTGTTCCTCGACGAGTTTCTGGATGAACGCATCATCCAGTTTAATGCCAAACTCTTGCTCGATGGCGATTATGATTTCCACTTCATTGAGGTCGCCATAACGCAGCACCATCATTAGCTCAAAGGGGTCTAACGGATGAAACGTTGCCTCATCGGGATAAGCACAGTCACGAACGATGTTCTCAATCTCTGCACGAATGCGATGGTCGTACATGTGCCCCGCCCAAGCACTCTCCGGCACCGGCCCGCGCTCGACGGCTTGGTTGACCAGTTTTTCCTCGTTGGCATATTGCCGCATGCCGCCGATGTGCCAGCCGATGACGGGGATTTTGCAAAACCACGAATCGTCATCCTGCTGGTTGGGCGGGTCGTGCAGCAGTGGCAATGGCGGGTTTTTATTTTCCATCCTTTGGCGGCGGGAGTGGGGCGGCCGTGGGCGCGGATTCCACGCAATTGTGGAGCCACAAATCCATTGGCACAGGAGGGGCGGGGCCGGAGGGGTTTGTGAATTCCCGGACAAACACAATTTTAAAATTCTGCACGTGGCGAGCGGGCGGACGGGTGCGGTTCCATTCGCGGCAGGCGTATTGGCCGAAGCGGAGGAGATGCGCATTGTGTCTCGAGCTGACAATGTTTTCCATATATTTGCGCCAACGAAATCTCGGGTATTGGGCCGAGGGGAGTTTTGGTTTTTTGTTGGTGGGCGTATAGGGGGGCGGCTTGAAAAACATATCCACCTTGTCGCCATCCGCGAGCGTCCCGGGCATGACCAGCCAACGATCCGCCTTGGGAGGATCATCAAACATGCTCCAGGCCTGGTTGACGTGGGCGATGCGCCCGATCCAAACCAGATTTTTTGGCATAAAAGTGTGGTCGTGGCCGATGGATTGGCTTGGGATTCCAAGGCGTTGGGTGAAGTGAATTCGGATGTTGATTTCATTCAGGTTCCAGAAAAAAATGTAGAGGAGGAAAAACATGGCGATGACTTGGCCGCCGGCCTTGGGATATTCCGCAGCGGGTTTCCAGCGGAATCCAGCGGTGACTCGCCCCATCCATTCCCGGTGACCGGCCACCCATTGATACACGCGTTTGCCCACTGCATGCCTGCTTCCGCCGCTGTGTTCCCGAGAACCCAGCGCCAAGATGAGCAGGGAAAACAGCAGCACACAAGCCGACAGCAGGGATGAGCCGAGCAGGAAATCCGGCAACCTCGATCCCGCCAGCGCGAACAGGAGTGCCAGGGCAATGAATGCCCCGGACAAGCGCGCCATCCATGCCAGTATCTTGGGCCAACGTGAGTGGTGGAAGATCACCAGCCCCGCTTCAAACGCAAAGTGGTGCCGGCCTTTGCCATCGACCACCACCCAGGAATTGTGCCGCTCCATGAGCGTGTGGATGGCGGCCGAGCTTTGCGCCGGCATAACGGGGGCATTGGAGAGCCCGAGAATAGACCGCAACAGATACACGGATTTTTTGCAGAATGAACAATCTCCATCGTAAAAAATTTTAATCCCGTCTCCATCCTTGGGCTGAAACCAGCCGTTTGTCTTTTCCCAAAACCAGGTGGGAACAAATGCCAGGATGGCCGCGAGGGACACAAAGGGAAAGATGCCCACTTCCAGCCCGAGGGAAAAACCAATGTGCATTCCAGCGAGGACACCCAAGACGAGCAATCGCCAATGAGAGCGCAGTGGCGTGAGGAGCAGGCATGCGGATCCGATGAGTTCGGTGCAAATCACGCCGAACCCGAGCACCGTTAAGGCTTTCAAGGGCAGGGCTTCCCGCATCCACTGCCCGAATTCCGTGGCCATATAATCCAGATGCAGGGCGTAAAACAAAGCGGTTCCGTCCTGCAACCAAACCGGTTGGCCAATCTTGTACGCTGCGGAGCACCAGTACATCAGCAGAATCTGCATCCCGAAGGCGATGGTTGCCATGGAGTGATGGCGGTTATCCGTAGGCGGGGCGGGTTTGGCGAGCGCATGGTCGACCGACCACCGCGCGCCCAATGGCAGGAACATTCCCCAGAACAAAAGTAACCGCAACAGATCGTCACCCCCCTGAAGCACAAGGAAATTTCGATCGTGCAGCGAGACCAGAAACACCCATGAAACCACCGTGGCCAGGCGCGTGCGCCAGCCAATCAGCAGCATCAATGCAAAGCCGCCGGCGATAAGAAAGAGGATCACCTGAAACGCCAGCGAACCGCTCATGGCGTGCAGCGAAAGGCAATGCTCGGATTGTTGCGCCAGCACCCAGCGCGGCAGCACGCCGAAATCCGTATAAAATGCGCGCAGATCAAACGAGCGGTGGATGAGGTCGCCCAGAATCACCAGCGCCAAGCCCACGCGGAACAACGCCAGGGAACGCAGGTCGAAGGAAAAAAGATTTTGGCGAAACGATGTGCTCATCAACGGGTTGCACGGCGAATGTCGTGTTCCTTTGGGGTCGGGAGCGTGCCAAAAATTCCCGTCCTTGGCAATTGGGAAAGACCTCGGCGGGCCGGGAAGGGCGGTGCTTTACGGCAATGGGATTGGGTGGTAAAACCACGCATGCAACGATTTCTATTGCTTGTCCTGTTTGCTGCTGCGGTTTCCGTGAAGGCGGCCTTGCCGCCCCGGTTACAGAAATTTGAAATCCAAAAACCTACGCCGGAATGGGCGGGCGAACGCATCAACCTGCCGCCGCGGTTCGCGCCCAAATTGGGGTTGGTGGGGATTGAGGAAATTCTCTTTGCGCCGGGAATGTTCAAGGCGGACCGGGAGAATTTTTTCACGTATGTTTTTTTGTTTGCGCTGGAGCGCAAGCCGGTGTTGACGGCGGAGGTGTTGCGCCGGGAATTGCTGATTTATTACACCGGCCTATCCCGGGCGCGGATGAATGACCCGAAGTTGGACGTCAGCAAATTCAGCGTGAAGCTGGAGCCGGTAAAGGAAAATGGCGTATCGCCCAAGGGCGCCCTCAATGTGAAATCGTACCGGGCGGAGGTGGTGTGGATTGAGCCTTTTGACACCAAGAAAATCCAGACGCTGCATTTTGAATTGCAAACGTGGCAGTACAAAGGATCGGCCAATCAATACCTTTTCGTGTGTGCCTCACCGCAAAAACCCAGCGCCGCCATCTGGAAAACCATGCGCGGCATCCGGGCGACCGTGGCACTGAAGCCACCCCGATAACGGGCATCACGACTTGGCTTCAGGCGAAGTTGGCAGAATTGGCGGTGAATCAACTTTGGGTTTTTTGAACGCCTGCACCGCCATGCCAATGGCCAATAGCAGGATGGCCAAACCCGCCCCGGCGTCATTCATAATCCAAGTCAATTCGTTCAGTGACCGAAACCAGTCTTCTTCCCAGCGGTTTCCGAGTGAGTCGATGTTGTTGAGTGACCAGTGCGAGGAAGGCGGCGGAGAGCGAAAGAAATTTCATGAGGCAATGTTGCGGTACCTCCAGCCTGAAATACAATTACAAATTTCTTTTCATTTTGCCATGGCAAACATGGGGGTTGCGTTGGAAGGTTGAGAATCGTAATCTCAGGCATGAATCCACTGCAATTGATTATCCTGTTCACCCTCCTATTGAGTGCCCGGCCCGCCATTGCCGCAGAGGAATTTACAACCACCAAAGGCAAGCTGATTATCACCCCCATCAACCATGCCACCCTAGTCATTGAGTGGGGCGGCAAGACCATTTACGTTGACCCCGTCGGCCAGGCGGCGTGGTACAAAACCTTCCCCAAGCCTGACCTCGTGCTGCTCACCCACATTCATGGCGACCATTATCGTGCGGCTATTCTTGATACGGTGGTGGGGCCGAAGACTCAACTGGTTGCGCCGCCTGCGTTGGCGGGGGTTTTGGAAAACGAACTCAAGGCCAAAACCCTCACCGTGGCCAACGGAACGAGCACGGACAAAGTGGGCTTTAAGCTGGAGGCCGTGGCCAGCTACAACACCACGCCGCCGCGCAAGCGGTTTCACCCCAAGGGTCAGGGCAATGGCTACGTTCTTAACCTCGGCGGCAAGCGCATTTATGTGAGTGGCGACACCGAGGACACGCCCGAAATGCGCGCACTGAAAAACATTGATGTGGCGTTCCTGTGCATGAACCTGCCGTACACGATGGACGTGGCAGCGGCGGCCAAGGCGGTGCAGGCATTCAAGCCAAAGGTGGTGTATCCATACCACTCGCGCGGGCAGGACACGGCCAAGTTCAAGGCGCTCGTGGGCAACGCGGCCGAGGTGCGAATTCGGAATTGGTATAAATAGTGAAAAAAATACTAGTTTCTTTATGTCAATCCATTAAAAGCCGCCATGACCGAAGATGAAACCACCGGGACACAGCCCGCGCCTTCGGCGTTTTATTATGCCGTGCCGCTGTTGATTGTGCTGGCGGTGGGGGCGGTGTTTTTCATGGGAGGCAACGATGGGAAAGAAAACAAGCCTGCGCCTTCCCGGAAGGTGGAGGCGTGGAAAGATTATTATGTGCTGGTGACGTTAATGGAGTTTCATCCCGCCAAGCAGGGCGGGGCAAGCTGGGACACGGGAGGGTCGGCGCCGGATTTGTATTACCAGCTCAGCTGGCATGGCAAGACGGTTCACCACACGGAAAATGATGTGGTGAAAAATGTGCTCATCGCCAAGTGGTTTGGCCTTGGTGCGAACGTGAGTGTGATGGAAATGCGCAAGGTGCTCACCGGCGAGGGCAAGCGGCTTTCGGCGCGAAATCTCATTAAGGCGGCGCTGATTTCCGTGGAGCCCGGGGGTGGGCTGGAGATTCGCGCGTATGACGATGACCCGATGCGGGACGACTACGCCGGCGGTTGCGCAATCCCGCTGGCGGACCTCGAGCCGGGCGATAACGCCTATTTCATCGATGCCGAGGGTTTGCCCACCCGCGACCGCGCGCGGATGGCGACCAATCGCGGTGGACTCAAGCGGTTTGTGCTGCGCGTGGTGGACAGCGCGCAGCCGGTGGAGAAACTCGTGGAGGCACTGCGCTGATCGGCCATGAACCCGCGGCAACTCCAAGTGTGCCTCGCGCTGGCGGCGGGCCTGTTGGGGCTCGGCCTTTTCGCTCCGTGCATGACGCTGCATCCTGCCTTTGGCGACATCACCCCGCTGGTGCGTCTGCTCAAGCCCGATCTCACCGCGCCTGCCACCTATTCCATCCTCGAGGGCATCCGCTCCATGTTTACCGAGGGCAGTGAATTTATTGGGGTGGTGGTGCTGCTGTTTTCCGTCGTGTTTCCCATTTGGAAATTGGGCGTGTACTCCATGGCCGCCGCCCGCCGCTCGCGCGGACTGGAGACGGGCACCTCCGTGCGCTGGGTCAATCAACTCGGCAAATGGTCCATGCTCGACGTGTTCGTGCTGGCCGTGCTGGTGGTGGCCATCAAGGGCCTGCCCGGTGGCTCGCGCGTGGCCATCGAGTGGGGCGCGGCGGCCTTCTGCGCGTCGGTGTTGTTGAGTATTTACATTTCGCTGCACATCAGTGGGCGACGCAATTCCATTGCGTCAGAGGATTCCGAAGATTAACCTCCGGAACCCACTGACTATAGCGGACGGTGATTCGAAACTATATTAGAAAATTTTCCTATGCGAATTCTGGACAATCTGATTTTCCGTGCGGAGGAATTAGGTGAGGTTAAGATTCAATATCGACTGGCTGTTATTTTCCAAACAGGCGATCGCGTGGAGCAGGATTTGGAAAAAGCGCGGCACTGGTTCGAGCGCGCGGCCGAAAACGGGCACGAGGATGCCGCCCGGATTCTGGCAACTATGGGGGATCACGGGAAGCCATCAGCCAAAGCGCTGCCGGGCGATGATATTCGCGAGGCCGAAGAACTGGTGGCGGCGCTGCCACCGATCATCGCCTCCGCAGCTGAAACCGGCGCCGGGGGTTTGAGCCAAGACTGGGTGGGCGGAAAAGATTGTCCGAACGGCCATGGTCCGCTGCAGGATTGGAATGGCGATCTGCGCTGCTGGGTGTGTGGCTGGCCCGATGAGTCATCGGAAACCAAGCAACGCTCAACAATTCATCCGCCCACAGACCGGCGTGAATCTGCCTCGGAAAATCTGGGCAGGAGGCTTGGGATTCAGATTAGGAGCTTGTTTGAAAAACCCTCAGGTGCCGGTGCCGCGATCCGGACCGCAGACGCATCCTCCCCCAAGGAAAAGGAAAAGGAAAACAAACCCGGCATCGGTTGTGATTCAGTGTGGGTGGTGGCGGGCATTGTGTACTTGCTCGCCAGGAGTTGTTCGTAATGCGACCGTGGCGTTGCCGGATTGAAAATATGATTGTGCGCCAGTGAATCGGGGCGTACCCTGCCTGCATGTGGTTGGGGGATTCACGTGGTTGAAGGCAAGAAACCGGGGGACTCAGTTTAAAGAAAAAATAAAATGAAAATCCATATCACACGGGATGGCAAAAAGTACGGGCCCTACGGCCTTGAGGAAGCGCAAAGCCTGCTGCAAGCGGGACAATTGCTGCCGGGCGACCTGGCGTGGCATGATGGCCTGGAGGGATGGACCACACTGGGGGAATTGCTGGCCGGCTCCGGGGAAGCACCGCCGCCGGTTCCGGTGGATGGCATGGCCGGGCCGCTCAAGGCCAAGACCTCCAAGGCTACTTTGGCCGTTCGCATTGTGTTGGGCGTGATCCTCCTCGTGGTTGCGGTCGTGGTGGGGTTGGACCACCTGGCGCGCAGCAAGTACAACTCTGCTCAGGAGTATTTGACCGCCGAATATGAAAAAACGAATAGTGCCACCCCGGCTCAAGTGGCTAAGGAACTGGGACGAGAACCGATTTCCAAAAAGACAAGCAGAGGGCAGGTTCACGAACAATACGAATGGCGCGGTCCGTTGAGAATCTATCGAATTAGCCTAGTGTACACAGTGAACACTGCTTCGGATACAGCCCGGATCGATGATATGACGCCGGAGGTGAATTGGCGTTTTGGCTCGGGCGGGGATGATTCAGAGGAATCGGAAAACAAGGATGGCTCAAACGGCAAGGGAGACTTTGATTTCGGGGAGCCACAGATGCCTGGAAACTCAGGGGAACCCGGAGGATTTCCTGGAGGTCCGGGTGGCTTTCCCGGCGGCCCGGGTGGTCCCGGCGGTCCGGGTGGATTTCCTGGCGGGCCGGGCGGGCCCGGCGGACCCGGCTTTCCCGGTGGTCCGGGAGGTAATCCCGGTGGTTCATAAAAACAGGCTCTGCATATCAGCAGACCCTACTATAAACAAAATCCTTTTTTACAGTAGGCAGCCAAATTGAAACCCTGTTAGGCTGCCGGTTGCTGGTGCGTCATGGAGACCTCCAGCCAACATAAAGCGCGTTGGGTGCAGCCGCCGAGGGAGACCTCGGTGGCTGTTTTTTGGGCACACCGCCGTGGATATGCCGCCGGTTTAAATGCCAATTTCGAGGCTGGAGTCGCCAAGTTCAATCAGATCCCCCGGCTCTACGGTTTGCGGGGCGGCTAGGCGCTGGCCGTTAAGGCGGCTGCCGTAGCTGCTGCCCATATCTTCCAGCCACCACTGTCCCTCTTGCCGCCACAGCCGTGCGTGCACGCGCGAAACACTGGGATCCGGGCTCAGGTCGATGTCGATGGGGCGCTGTTCGTTGGCGCGGCCGATAAATAATTCCTCCCCGGGAAACCGCCGCGCCCGCTGGTTGTCCTTGTGCGAGATGGTGAGGGCGAGTCCCTGGTTGACGGGCGTGGTGCCGCCGACCACGGCCTCCAGTGCCTCGGCCATCTGCCCGGCATCGGAATATCGTTCGCGGGGCAGGTTGGCGCAGGCCACCTCCAGCACGGCGACCAGATCCGCCAGCGTGGGTTGGCCCGGCGCGGTGGTGGCGGGCTTCTGCATGGGCAGTGCGGGGAACTGGCCACGATGCATACCCGTGGCGATTTCGTACAAAACCATCCCCAAACTGTACACGTCTGCTTGCGGATAACCCGGGCCCTCGATGGGGGCATAGCCGTGTGTGCCGGAGACGGAGACGGAACCGCCCGCGGCGGTGATGAAACTCACATCGGCCAGCTTGATTTGGCCTTTGCAGTAGATGAGGCTGGCGGGGCGGATGTCGCGGTGGACGACCTCGTGCGCATGCAGGTAGCCCAGGGCGCCGGCCATGGTGATGCCGATGGACAGGCATTCGCCCAAGGGAAGCACCCCACGGTCGGTCAATTCTTCCTGGAGGTTGCGCGGCCGGTAATCTTCCGGAACCACGTCCTTGCCGTGCCGCAGATCGTCGGCCAGCTCCATCACGTAGGAGTAATATTCCTCCGCGTCATCGCGCTCCACGTGCAGGATGTCAATCAAGCCGTCGTGTTCACGCGAGAGGGGTTCATAGTGGCAAATGCCCTTGAACTCGCGCTCGAACTGCGCGCCGCCGCCACTGACCTGTTCACCCAGGCGCTGCCCGGCCTTAAAAAAGCGGCTCAAGAGGGTGACCTTCGAGCGGCGCGTTATGTCTATTTCACTTATGCAAGAAAATTTGTTCCCGGGTTAAACTCGGATGATGGAAACCCCTGGTTGAAAAAGGCTGCCGAAGGTGGCGACTTGTTTGCCAAGGGTGAACTGGGCACCCGTTTGGCATTCGGCCTTGGGATGAAGCAAGATCAGGAACGGGGTCTGCAACTCTTGGATGAAGCATCCCTGAAAGACAGCAGACTCGCCCAGAAAAACCAGGCCTCGGTAATCATCAAGCTGAACCCGGGGAGACTTTCCCCGGAATTGCAGGGGAAAGTTTATCAGCGCCTCTCCCAAGCTGTGCACAATGGCGACGAATCCTCCGGATCTTTACGGGCAATGCTCGTGGCCACGCAATTCAACCTTCCCTCCGATAAACTGCTTGAGCTGGAGCGCGGCGCGCGGAAGGAACTGGGGTTGTGGGTGCTCGAACCCAAGCTCGACATCAAATGACGCCCTACAATTTCCGCATTGTCTTCAGCGCGTTTTTCTTGGCGGCTTGGAGGTCCTCGGTGGTGTGGGCGAGGCGGGCGGCTAGAAGTTTGGCGACGTAGAGGGTGGTGCGAGGGTTGTCGGCCAGGAAGGCGTCGGCATCGGCGATCACAAAGAAGGTGGAAGGCTCAAGGGTGCGCACGGAGGCGCCGTTTTCGCGGCCGAGCAGGGCGCTCATCTCGCCGAACAACTCGCCGCGCTGCTTCACCACTGCCACGCGTTGGCCGCCAGTGCAGATTTCTACCGCTCCCTTTCGCAACACGTACAGGTGGCTTTGCTTGCGCCCCTCGAGCAGCAGCGTGTGGCCCTTGGGATACTCCACCTCTTCCTCATAAAAAAATTGCAGGCCGTAAAATGTCGTTTGCATGGATTGGTTTTTTAACGTGGCAATGCTGTTGGCAAATCTGCCGCCACAAAAGTCATCACGGCGAGTGAGGCGACGCATTGGTTGAACTCGTGGCGGTCGAGCTTGTCGATGGTGTCGGCGTGGGTGTGGTGAAACCAAAAATAGCGCTCGCGGTCCACCTCCAGATGCATCACCGGCACGCCGCCGCCGATGAGCCGCATCACATCCGCGCCTCGGCAGCCTTTCTTGATTTCCCCAGCGTTCAACGGCGCGAGCAACCCACCGATTTGTTGGATCACTTTCATGCCCTCGCCGCTGCCGAGGAAGCCGTAGCCGGTTGGCTTGAACACGCCGCTGTCCGATTCGATGGCGAGCACGTGGTTTTTCAAATCCTTCGCGTGCCGCCGCGCGTATTCCTTCGCACCGCCGATGCCGTTTTCCTCATTGGTCCACAGCACCACGCGGATGGTGCGGCGCGGCTTCAGCCCACTCTTCATAATCAATCGCGCCGCCTCCCACGCCGCGAGGCAGCCGCCGCCATCATCCATCGCGCCTTGGCCGACGTCCCACGAATCGATGTGTCCGCTGACGATGACAATTTCCTCCGGGGTTTCACGCCCGCGAATTTCCGCAATCACGTTGCGCGACTTAGCCGGCGGCAGCGTCCGCGCCTCCATTTTCAACTGCACCCGAATCGTCTCCCCACGCGCCTGCATTCGGGCGAGCATTTCCGCATCCTCCACCGAGAGCGCTGCGTGAGGGATTTTTTTTACTTTCTCATCGTAGCGCATGTTTCCCGTGTGCGGTGTTTGCATTGAGAATGGGCCGACCGACCGAATCAAGCTCGCCACCGCGCCAACCTTCGCGGCTTCGATTGCGCCGATACTCCGCACGATTACCGTTTGGCGATACTCGGTGAACGGCAAATTGAAAAGCACCATCTTCCCCCTTGCCCGTGCGGCCTTGGTTTTGAGATCCTCGAAACTGTCCACCACCAACACCTCGGCGGTGATGCCTTCCTCGGGCGTGCCCACGCTGCCGCCGAGGCCGAGCATTGGCATTGCCCGTTTGCGTGGCGAAACCAGCACGGCCGATTCCTTCCCGCGCACCCAATGTGGCACGATAACTTCTTCGCCGTGCACATTTACAAATCCATCTTTTTTCATTTCCGCCAAACACCAATCGATCGCTTTTTCGAGATTGGCGGATCCACTAAAGCGGGGGCCGAATGTGTCACACAGAGTGCCGAGTCGGTTAAAAGCAAACGGGCTGTTTGTGGCGGAGTGAATCAGGCGTGTGGCTGTGGCCTGATAATTCTTGGGAAGATCTGCCGCTACTAAGGCAACCGGCAGTCCGATAAAAAGCAGGAAGCGAAGAATCATTTAAAAATGGCGGTGGAGAGTTTGCCGTTTTTGTCGATGCTGCCGCGGCTCATGCCGAGGGTGTTGAATTCCATGACCACGTTGCCGTGCGCATCGATGCCGATGATGCCGCCGCCGCCGCCGGCTTTTTTCAATTTCACCTGGATGACCTCGCGTGCGGCATCGGCAAGGGATTTTTTCTGGTAATCCATTTTGGCCGAGATGTCGTGCGCCACGGCGTAACGGATGAAAAATTCACCATGGCCGGTGCAGGAGATGCCGCAGGTTTGGTTGTTGGCATAGGTGCCCGCTCCGATGATGGGCGAATCGCCGATGCGGCCAAAGCGTTTGGCGGTCATGCCACCGGTGGAGGTGCCGGCGGCGAGATTGCCCTTGGCATCCAGCGCCACACAGCCAACGGTGCCAAAATAATCGGCATGTTTATCGGGTAGCGCGGATTGAGGTTCGCGTCCTTCCATTTCCTTCACGCGCTTTTGCATCTGTTTCCAGCGGCGCTCGGTGTAAAAATATTTTGGATCCACGATTTCCAGCCCGGCTTTTTTGGCGAAGGCCTCGGCGCCATCGTTGGTGAGCAACACGTGCGGGGTTCGATCCATCACGGCGCGCGCGGCGAGGATGGGATTTTTAACGATGGTCACCCCGCCCACCGCACCGGCCTTGAGCGTGCGTCCGTCCATGATGGAGGCATCGAGTTCATTGCGGCCGGCGCTGGTGAAGACTGAGCCTTTGCCGGCATTGAACACAGGCGCATCCTCCATCACCACGATTGCCGCCTGCACGGCATCGGTTGCGCTGCCGCCTTTTGTGAGGATGGAATGGCCTGCGCGCAATGAAGCTTTGAGGGTGGCATGATACAGTCGCTCGTTGTCGGGCGTAAATTTTGCCTTCTCAATGCGGCCGGCACCGCCGTGGATGACGATGGCGACGGGGGCTGATGGAGGTGCGGACTCAGTGGTCATGGTGATCGCCAGCAGCAGGGCGGCGGGAAGTGTCTTGCGCATGGCAATAAAAGCAGGGGTCGGGGTTGTCATGGGTCACGGTGCCGGGTAGGAGTTGATAAATTCATAGCTGCCATCGTTCTCTGCGGCGATGGGGGCGAGTGATTTGTCCACGTCTTCGGACTTGCGGCCAAAGCCGACGGTGTTCACGCGCACGGCCTTGTCCTTGTTGAGGTCGGCGATCAGGCGCTGTACAGTGAGGTCATTGCCCACGCGGAAAATGCCGTCGGTCATCAGCCAGATGGTGTCGGGCTCTTTCTCGCCAAACGCCTCGCGCAGTGCGCCGCGGGGATCGGTGCCGCCGGCGGCGGGGATGGCGTTGACCCAGGGGGTGATTCTGTCAATATTCAGCTGGGTGGCCGGTAGCGGGTCGCCTTCCATCGGCATGGACGCGCTGTTATAAAAATAAATGAAAAACTCCTTGGTGGGCCCGAGTTTCTCCAGCGAGCGGAACAGCGCGATTTTGGCAAGCTGCAATCGTTTATCGATGCGCATGCTTCCGGAGCAGTCGAGGATGAAAACGTACCGCTTGCCCTTTCCGGTTTTGGCAATGTTGGGAAAGAGGTTGGGGATCACCTGTTCGCCGATCGGCGTGGGCGTGCCGCAGCAGCCGAGCACGTCGGTGTTGGCGCGACCGAGGGTGACTCCCCCGGCGGATTCCCGATGAGCCAGCACGAGTTTGCCGGTTGCGCCCAAATCCGCATCATCCGATTGCTGTGCAGATCCATCTGCAACCAACAGTTGGCCCTGGCTTTTTTGGAGGCCGCTCATGGCCTCGGGCAGGATTGGATTTTCATCCGCTCCGCTCCAGCGCGAGGTGCCCAGGTCGCAGGTGGTCAGGTTGCGCGTGGTGCCCAGCACCGTGGTGGGCCGGCCGGTGCTGGCGCCATGGATGAGCACGTAGCTCACTGCCAGATGCGGCAGCACACGCCCGGCGAGTGGATCGTAGCTGCCCCATTCCTTGCTCGCAGACTGATTGGCCTTCTTGCGCCCGGCATCGCAGGGCGACCAAAGCACCTCCGCCGAGCCAAGCCCATGGCGTAGGGACGGCAGCGAGAAAATGGAGGCGGGGTGGTTGGCATAATCACTCCGTTGCGGACCAAACAACTCCGCCTGCCCGGCGGGTGTAAGCTGCCACGGCAGGCGCCCCTCGTTATCATGCGAAAATGCAATCAGCGCGGTGCCCACCTGTCCCAGTTGGTTTACACATTCCGCGCGCCGCGCCTTGGCCTTGGCACGCGCGAAGAGGGGCAGCAGGATGGCGGCCAGGATTCCGATGATGGCGATGACCACCAGGATCTCCGTCAGCGTGAACGCGCGCCGCCTGTTGGATGGGTTATCTGACATGAGTGGGTATTGAAACGTCATCACGCCTTTTGGCCAAGGGAAAAAAGTGTCGCCATTGACATTCGTTTCCTGCTCGGGAACCCTCCGCCTATGCCTAATGCCGATCTTCTCATCCGCCCCGCCACCGAAGCGGACACGCTGCTGCTGCTCGATTTCATCCGTGCCATCGCTGAATACGAAAAAATGCTTGATCAAGTGGAGTCTACTGAAGCAAGCGTGCGCGAATCGCTCTTTGGAGAAAACCGGCACGCCGCTGTGGAGGCGCTCATCGCAGAGTGGCAGGGCGAGCCGGCCGGCTTTGCAATCTATTTTCACAACTATTCCACCTTCACCGGACGCGCAGGGTTTTATCTGGAAGATTTATTCGTGAAACCCGAGTATCGCCGCCACGGCATTGGCCGCCAGCTGATGGCGCATTTGGCCAAAATCGCCATGAACCGAGGCTGCCCCCGCTTCGAATGGGTGGCCCTGGATTGGAACCAAACAGCCGCAGATTTTTATGAAACCCTAGGCGCCCAAGAAATCAGCGAATGGCGCCTGTTCCGAATGACACCGGAGCCATTGGCAAAGCTTGCCGCACAAGCGGGTTAACGCGCGAGTGAACGCAATAACGATTCAACCCAACAAAATCTCACCGCCACAAAATGGACATGAAACGACTACTTATTGACAATTCGCAATCATACTGTTAATAACCCTCCCGGCGGATGTCCCCTATCCGCTTCTGGCCGCCAGCGGGATACCCCCTACTCCTTCCCGTTGGCGGCCTTCTTGTTTTCAGTGTGAATAACTTGTCAATAAGCAAGAAAACTCAGGATTGACAATACCCCTTCAAATGCTACGTTTACGTACTAAATGGGTTCCGAAATATTGAGGGATCGAGCAGTTCGTAAACACAATACGCAGGAATTGTTAAAAACTGAAGGTAGTACGTGTGCGTATAGATTGGACTTTTGTTGTGAATAGACTTTCGATTTTTTGGATGAGTGCTGCCCTTGGCGTGCTGTGCACAGGCTGCAGTGTGTTCGAGGATTGGGGGGGCAATCCTTACGAGAAAAACTATTTCCCGCTCAACGGCGTAGGTTCATTTCCAACAGTGTCCACCCCAATCGCCGAGCCGGAGGTGCAGCAAACCCTCATGCGGCGTCATGCGGAGCGGGTGGATTTCCACACAAAAGGCGGCTGGGAGATTCTCGGCGAATCGGAATTCAACACCTCCTATTCCGCGAGCCAACGCCAACTGCTCAAGCAAGCGCTTGCCGTGGGCGCAGAGTTGGTGGTGCATTCGCGGGAATTTGACCGAACCGAACAGGAATGGGTGGAACGGCGTGAGTTTGAATCGGGCGAGCGGTTTACGGTTAATGGCACCACCATTGAGCGTCCCGGCAAATGGGTGGACCGGCATGAACCGGTGACCCGCCGTTACCATGATTACCGCGCCACATTTCTGCGCAGGCGCGGGGAATAAATACGAAATTTTTTTAAGGACAAGCCCAAGCCAAGGGATTACACTTACACCATGCGCAGTGCATTTATGTTCGGGCTGATTGGGATTTTCTCCCTTCGTTTGCTTTCGCAGGACGCCCCCGTCAATCTCACGCGCGGTGAATTGCTGCCCGACAAGCTAAAGGCCATTGCTCCCAAACTGGCCGGGGCCTATGCCGCAATGCGCGCAAAGGCCGAGGCGGGCGATGCCGCCGCGCAATACGAGGTGAGTTGGCTGCTGCAATATGGCCAGGGCACACCGGTGGATTTGCCCAAGGCATTTGAGTGGGCCAAAAAATCTGCCGATACAGGGTACGCGCTGGGCCAGTTTCGAATGGGATTGCTTTATCGTTTCGGCACGGGTGTGGATCCGGATGAAAAGAAGAGTAATGAATATTTAAAACGATCCGCCACGGGACTGCTCGCGCAGTCCAAGGCGGACAATGTCCTCGCCCGAAGAGCCTTGGCCTTATTGCACTATCGCGGCTGGGGTGGATTGAAAATGGACAAGGCAGCCGCGTTGCGTGAGTATGAACTGGCGGCCAAGGTGGGCGATGTTTTCGCGCTCAGTGAGGTGGCCGATCAGTATTGGGATGGCCGCGGTGTGCGGCGCGACCGGGATCAAGCCCGCAAGCTGTACCGGGAGGTGTTGCCCCGGTTGATGACTCTCGGCGAACAGGGCAGCGTGGAAGCCATGTATGCCGCTGGCAACCTCTGGAGCAGCCACCGCACTGGACGGCGCGATTATGTGGAGGGCATCCGCTGGTTCCAGCCCGCAGCAAGGCAGGGATTTGCCGATGCACAATTCCTGATGGGCGCGCGGTTAAGCAAAGGCGGCGAGGGTGTGCCTTTGGATGACAACACCGCCATGGAATGGTACCGTAAAGCCGCCGCTCAAGGCCACTCCGGCGCCATCAACAACATCGGTTTCATGCACAGCCAGGGCCGGGCAGGTGAAGGGGGGAGAGATTATGAGAAGGCACTGGCACATTATCGCCGCGCGGCCGAGCGGGGTAACGCCGTTTCCCAAAACAACGTGGCACTGCGGCTTGCGAATGAAGGCGAGGAGGAAGAGGGAGAAGCCGCAATTCTTAAGGAACAGTTTGAATGGCACCGGCGCTCAGCCGAAAATGATTATCACCGCGGCCAGTTCAACCTCGCCAAGATGTACGATGCGGGGGAAGGCGTGGAACCCAACCTTGCCTTGGCAGTGAAGTGGTACCGGCGCGCGGCGGAAAATGACAGCTTGGAGGCGCAAGGGGTCCTGTCGGAAATGTGCCGCACCGGCCGGGGCGTGCCGCAGGATCTTAAGCGCACCCTCCACTGGATGGCGCGCATGACGGAATTCAATCGCGACGAGGAAAACCAGTTTGTCTCTCGTGAACGCGTTGCCGTGAAGACCACTGTGCAAATGCACCGGGACCTGGCAGCCCTGCTGGATGAGGGCTGGCCCGCGCGCCTTGGTCCTGCGGCGGCGGAGGCACCTGCGGAGGATGCACTCCCGGCCGAGCAATTCCTCCACGCCGCCCGCCTCGCAGTGGGTCTGGGCCAGGAGGTGGATGAACCGGCCGCCCTGCAATGGGCCCAGCGCGCCGCCGATGGCGGACTGCCCGCCGCACAATTTGTGCTGGCCGTCCGCCATGAACAGGGGCGCGGCCGGGCGCTGGATGACAAAAAAGCGCTGGAATTGTACAAGCGCGCTGCGGACCAGGGCCACGCCACCGCGTCCAACCAGTTGGCGGTCAAGCTGGCAAGAGGCGAAAGTGCCGTCCGCGATCTTGCCGGGGCCCGGAAATATTTCACGCGCGCCGCAGAGGGTGGGCATGCCGGGGGTATGTTCAACCTGGCCATCCACCTGACCAATGGAGCGGGTGGGCCTGCCGATGATGCATCGGCGGTGCAATGGTTGAAACGCGCAGCGAATCTCGGCCAGCCCGATGCCCTTAATGAACTCGCTGCCCGCCACTTGGCCGGGCAAGGCGTGAAACGGGACGAGGCCAAGGCCGCCCGCTTCTTTCGCCTAGCCGCCTGGCAGGGGCACGCCCCGGCCCAGTATAATTACGGCGCGCTGTGTCAGGCCGGCCAAGGGGTGGATGCGGATCCGGTGGCGGCATTTGTATGGTGGGCTTTGGCCGCCCAGTCCGGACATGAACCCGCCGCAGGTCCATTGACGAAATTAAGTGAAAGCCTCACCCCGGACCAAATCACGCGGGGACGGATGCGGGTGAAAAACTGGATCCCCCAATTGTACGTGCAGCGCGGGGAATTGAAGTAGCCATGCGGAGAAACAAAAAGAAGAATTGGGTCGGCCATTGGTTGGTCTGGACCGCCGCCTGTTGCGCCGGATGCGGGTCCCTGCCCCAAGGGGCGATCAACGAATTAGAGCCGCCGCGCGCTGATGGATTGGTGTACTTGAAAGGTGACACGCAACCGTACACGGGGAAACACATCCAACCCTTTGCCGATGGCCGGAAAAAAGTGCTCGAGTACAGAAACGGCCTGCCCCACGGCAATTGGGAGGAATGGTACAATACCCGCCAGCGATCCGCCCAATCGGATTGGGAAAACGGCCGGATACTCAATGGAACCACTTGGCGGCCCGATGGCACCGTGGGTGGTCAAGTCATCAACGGCAATGGCTCGATGATTCGCTTCGGTCCAGATGGCACGCAAACCAGGGAAACCCACTTTCGCAATGGCGTGCGGGTGCCTTCCCCCGCCCCCGCGCCCTCCCCCCCCGTACCGGGGAAGGATGCATCCGGCTTGTATCGCCCCCCCAAGAGCGGCCAGCCGTTCCACGGGGAATACAACTACATCAAGGATGGTTGTCGTCATCAGGGCCGCATGATCCAAGGGCAGCGCGACGGGTTGATTCGCGTGTGGTACTCTGGCGGAGCGCCCTTGAAGGAGGCGGATTATTCGGTTGGCAAAATCAATGGGCGTTTTGTGGAATGGTACCCCAACGGCGAACGGATGGTGGATGCCATTTTTCAACGCGGCCGGTTGTTGCGGGCCACCTCATGGCAATTGGGGGGGCGGGTGGCTTCGGATTTGCCCGAGGGAACGGGCACGCTGGTTTTGTTTCACCCAAACGGCAGTCGCCGTCGCGAGTCAGTATATGAACAGGGCTTGAAAGTGACGCGCAGGGTTGAGTAATTCGCCACAAAAAACCCCGCCCGGAACCGGGCGGGGCTGAAAGCCTTTCGGCGTTTCGTTTGATTTAGTAGAGCAACTTCTTCCAATTTTTTCCGGCCGCCTTGCTGAGGCGGGTCAATTCCTTGGTGCGATGCTTGAAGTGGAGGTTTATCTCGCGCTGCGCCACGGTCCAGTTGATGCGTTTGAGGTTGCGCTTGAACGAATCCTTTTTATTTTCGCGGAAAAACTTCGGTCCACCGGAGTAGCCCACCTTGTGGAATCGGTGGATCGCTACTTTCTCCAGCATGGTGTACTGCTGGCGTGGGCGTCCTCGGGTGTTGGTCGGGAACGTAACATACGGGGTATCGTGCCCAAACTCCAACCAGTCGGAGAAAGCCTCCACCAGTTCGCCCTGGCTGCAGTTCCAGTTGATCTGGAACACATGCAGCGTGTTGCTTCCACTCGCCGCCACGGCGTCGCCGCCCCGGGTTTTATGTGTGGCGCCGCTGCTCGATACCACGGGGGCATTCGGCAATGTAGTATAGTTTTTGCCCTT
The DNA here is from genome assembly GCA_964548235.1 of uncultured Verrucomicrobiota bacterium. Classification (GTDB taxonomy): domain Bacteria; phylum Verrucomicrobiota; class Verrucomicrobiia; order Limisphaerales; family UBA1100; genus JACNJL01. Next base: position 511 of record CAZJRV010000016.1, on the reverse strand, counting down.
ATTCAGGGAGGCCAGCCACTTTTTATTGGTGGCATCCTTGGCGAAAGGGCCCTTGCCGCTTCCCAGTTCGCGATCGATTTCCCAGTGGTAAATGCGGCTGATCGCGGAATTCGGTAAGTTTTTGTAGCATGAAAAATCCCAGTCGTCGCGCGTCAGGGAATCCAGAGTCCAATTAATAGTAGTCATGTTTTGAGGTATTTAGTTGTGCCTGTTGAGGTTTATACAGGATTTACCACTCACTTTTTTAGTTAGTGGTTTCCGGAAAGTTATGGATTGAGGATGATTAGTCAAGTGACTTTACAAAAAATGGCAGAATGGCGTACAACTCTGCTTTTGCAGGGTACAATGTTTAATACACGAGCAAGATTTTTTAGTAAATTTCCCTTCACTCCTTGTCCCGGGTGGCTTGAGATGGCATATAAACCCCGTGAAACGCGACGATCAAATTGTAATTTTATTGCTTCTGACGGGGGTGGCCGGGGCACTTGGGGCCGCAGAACCATCGGGGGCA
>CAZJRV010000015.1:0-23185 GCA_964548235.1 uncultured Verrucomicrobiota bacterium | reverse complement strand
GCGGCCCTACGGCATTCCCAAGCACCGCCATCTTTCGGAAATCGAACAGGAACTCTCGTTAGCCGCCGACGCGCAAGTGACCATTCAGTTTTCCCCGCACCTCATCCCCATCAATCGCGGCATCCTCACCACGCTGTACTTGGCCCCCACTCAACATTTTGAAACCGAAGCAGAAGAATCCGCGCTTGCCAAACAAATCACCCATTGCCTCGGCACCGCTTATGGCGACGAACCCTTCGTGCGCCTGCTACCACCCGACACTTTGCCCGACACCAAACACGTCGCCCACACCAACTACCTCGACCTCGCCTGGCAACTTGACCGCCGCACCGGCCGCCTCATTATGACGAGCGCGCTCGACAATCTAGTGAAGGGCGCCAGCGGCCAAGCCGTCCAAAGCCTCAATTTGCTCTGCGGATTTGATGAAACCGCAGGGTTAACCTGATAAAGATGCAAAGGATAAATTACATTTTCCTGCTCGCAGTAATCGTTGCCGTCGGCTGTGCCACGCCGATTTCGGAAACCACGAATCAACCCACCCCACCGGTTGCAGAGCGGGCTGAATATACTTTCGACCCTTCCGGCCCACCCGCAGGTCATTCCAGCCACGGCGCGGAGCTAAACAAAGGGCCGCGCCAAGCCGCGTATTTGATGGGCAATACCAGTAATGTATCCTTCCCCATCACAACAGACTCACCGGAGGCACAGAAATTTTTCAACCAAGGCGTGGGCCAAATTCACGGCTTTTGGTATCTCGAAGCCGAGCGATCCTTCCGCCAGGTTCTCAAACTTGACCCCGGCCATCCGATGGCTTACTGGGGCATCACCATGGCCAACTCCGGAAACCGTTCGCGATCCAAGCCCCTCATCGCCAAAGCCGTGGCCGGCAAATCCCGCGTGAGCGAGCGCGAACAAATGTGGATTGACGCAATGGCCGCTTACCAAAACGAAACCGATTCCAAGAAACGCAAAGCCGGTCTTCTGAAATCCGCCCAGGAACTCGCCGCCAAATTCCCCAATGACCTCGAAGCACAAGCATTCCTCATCTTGCGAATGTACAACGATTCGCGCAGCAAGAAAAATGCTGAAGCAGTGGAAAAACAAATCGCCAAAGTGCTTGCCAAAAACCCTCACCATCCCTGCCATCACTATCGGATTCATCTTTGGGACTACATAGACGCCAAGCGCGCCGTGCCTTCCATCGGCTTGTGCGGCCAATCCGCGCCCGGCATTGCGCACATGTGGCACATGCCCGGCCACATCCTCTCGCGCCTCAAGCGGTACAATGACGCCGCGTGGCAGATGGAGGCCAGCGCCCGAGTGGACCACGCCCACATGATGCGCGACCGCGTAATGCCCGACCGCATTCACAATTTTGCCCACAACAACGAATGGCTCACGCGCAACCTCGGCTACGCCGGCCGCGTGCGCCATGGGCTCACAATGGCCAAGAACATGATCGAGTTGCCGCGCCTGCCTTCCGTGCGCCCCAACGGCACATGGAACGTTTCCACCCGCGGCAGCCACACCTACGGCAAGCGCCACCTAACCGGGCTGCTCACCCAATACGAACTTTGGGATGAAATCCTTGCCCTGAAGGACACCCATTACCTGCGCCCCGGAAAATCCTCCGCTGACTCCGCCAAATATTGGCGGCTGCTGGTTTGCGCCAATCTTAACACCGGCCACACGCCCGAGGCCGAAACCCTATTGGCCCAAATGGAAACCATGCTCGCCGAACAATCCGCCGGCAAAACCAAAGCCGGCACCGCCGCCGAGGCCAAAGCCAAGGCAGCCAAGAAAAAAGCGAGCGACGTGCGCCGCGCCAAGAGCGATGCCGAACGCCCGTATAACACCGCCATCAACACGCTAACCCGTGGCATCGCCGAGGCGAAAATGTACCGCGCACTGGCCAAGGGCGACAAGACCGGCGCCAAGAGTTTCCTGGAAAAAGCATCCGATATCCGTGGCGACCGCAAAGCGCTGCTGCAATATCGCGTAGGCGACACCGAAGCTGCATTGAAGACAGCCGCAGCCGCGGTGAAATCCGGCGCTGAACAAGCCCGCCCATTGGCGGTGCAAGCCTTCCTGCTGCACACCGCCAACCAAACCACCGAAGCCAGAGCTGCCTTCGAACACCTTCGCCGCGTTGCGCCGGAGCTGGATTTGGACGTGAAATGCTTTGCCCGACTCGCGCCCTTGGCCAAATCGCTCGGACTGCCATCTGATTGGCGCAAGGCACAGCCCGCCGCCAAGGACGTCGGCTTGCGGCCCGACCTCGATGACCTTGGCCCGTTCCGCTGGCGCCCTTCGGCTGCCCCGCAGTGGTCGCTCACTGACCGCAATCACGAAAAATTTTCCCTCGGCGCATTGCGCGGCAAACCGGTTGTGCTGGTTTTCTACCTCGGCAAAGGCTGCGTGCATTGCATGGAGCAGCTGAACGCATTCGACCCGCTTGCGGCCGAGTTTGAAAAGCAGGGCATCACACTCCTCGCCGTCAGCACCGACACCACTGAAGGCCTGCGCGACACCTTCATCGGCTATGACTCCAAGGACCGGCACTTCAATTTCCCGCTTCTCAGTGATCCCACCCTGAAGACGTTCAAACACTATCGCGCCTATGATGACTTTGAGAAAACGCCTCTGCATGGCACCTTTCTTATTGATGCGGATGGCAAAATCCGCTGGCAGGAAATCAGTTATGAACCCTTCATGGCCCCGAAATTCCTGCTGGACGAAGCCAAGCGGTTGCTGGCGCAGCCGAATTCAAAATAAACGCAGAGAGCCTCCCGGGTTTACCAAATTTTTCACTTTGCTTCCGCATCCCTTCGCCTACACTTGGTGCACGCATGAAAATATTTTTCCGAATCCTCTTTGTTGCCGCGCTGGCAATTTGCGCCGCACCCCTCCACGCCAAAACTATTTCCATTCTCATCGTGGATGGCCAGAACAACCACAACTGGAAAGCGATGACGCCGTTCATGAAGGCGCAACTGGAATTGACCGGGATGTACAGCGTCGCCGTTTCCACCTCGCCGCAACGCGTGAATCCGCCGCGCAATCTTACCAAGGAACAACGAGCCGCCGCACTTCAGGCGGCCAATGAACTGAATGCCAAGGCCTGGAAAAAGTGGAATCCGGATTTCGCGAAGTTTGATGTGGTTATCAGCAATTACAACGGGCAGGAATGGCCCAAGCCCGTCAAGGCGGCTTTCGTGAAATACATGCGCGAGGGCGGCCGGTTCATTTGTGTGCACGCAGCCAACAATTCTTTTCCCGGCTGGCTGGAGTACAATAAAATGATTGGGCTCGGTGGCTGGGGCGGCCGCACGGAAAAACACGGCCCGTACGTGTATTACAACAAACAGGAAAAACTCGTGCGTGACACCCAAAAAGGGCGGGGCGGCAGCCACGGGCCGCAGCACGAGTTCACCATCAAGATTCGCGATGCCCAGCATCCCATCACCCAGGGCATGCCCGCCGAGTGGAAACACGCACAGGATGAACTGTACGATTCACTGCGCGGCCCTGCTGAAAATATGCAAGTTCTGGCCACTGCGTGGAGCACCAAAAGCAAACGGCATGAGCCGATGATGATGGTGCTGGAATACGGCAAGGGCAAAATTTTCCACACGCCGATGGGGCATCAAAACGGAAAATCGCTCCAGTGCGTGGGCTTCATCACCACGATGAACCGCGCCTGCGAATGGTTGGCCACGGGAAAGGTGACAACGAAGATTCCACGAAGCTTTCCCACGGCAGATAAAGTGAACACTGTGAAATGACCAATGACCAAAACCCAATGACCAAGAAATTCAACCACCTCCATCCCGTTGGCAATTAGCCGCTTGGAATTTGGTTATTGGTTATTCTTGGGCATTGGACGTTGGTCATTGAGCCTTATAAACAAGTTGGCGAACTGCCCACCCGGCAGCAGCTCGATTGGTCCGGGCTTCAATGGTCCGCCCTCGTCAATGTCCAGCGAAACGGCCACCTTGCTGTTGATCTCAATGCGCAGCAACCCGCTGTGGCGCGTGACCTTCACGCGGTTCCATTTGCCGGCGGCAATGGGCAATTCACCGAGTTCGCCAACGTTGGGCAGCTTGAAAGGAGCCGCCTTGCCACCGCCACGCCAGTCGGCAAAGAAGGTGTAGCTTGAGAATTTTTCCTCGGAGGAAAGCTTGCCTTTCGCGCCTTCACTGCCAAGCCGCCAGTCACTGGATTTCCAGCCTTTGCCTTTCCATCCGGACAAATCCACGCCGGTGTAGAGGCTCCTGAATCCGGTGAACTCGTCGGCAATTTCATCGGGCTTGGGCTTGGTGCTGGGGAGTTCCTTGATCTTCAGGTTGCGGAACTGCACGGGCGAGCCCTCGGATTCCAGGCAAATATAGCCCTTGCGCGGCCACGCGGCCTTGCCCTGGGTAACCACCTTGCCGTTCACCGCGAGGCTGATGTTCCCATTGTTGCAAACGATGCGGTAGTGGTTCCATTGCGGCGAAGGGTTGCTGCGATTCTCGGTGGGGAAAGCGCGCTGGCCGCCACGGCCATTGATGGGCGTCATGCGTGCGCCGTGGATGGGGAAGATGTCGCCGTGAGTGGTGTAGCCGCGTGTGTTGCCGTAGGCATTCTCCAGCACCTGCACCTCCACGCCGCGGTGAAAGGGTTGGCCCTTGGCGGGATACGCATCGGCCCAAACAAAGATGCCGGCATTGCCGCGCGGCTTGAGGTGGCGCCATTCGAGTTCGAGGATAAAATTTTCGAACATGCGCGTGGTGCGCAGTTCACCAATGGGTTTGCCGGTGCAGTGGATCATCCCCTCCTTCACCGTCCATGTTTTTGGCCCGCAGTTGACATTGTGCCAACCGTCCAGGTTTTTGCCGTTGAAGAGGGGCCTGAATTTTTCGGGGGCGGCTGCATTGGCATGCGCCAGGATTCCGAGGAGCAATACGGAAAGAATCTTCATCAATTGAGGGGGGCGATTAATTGCCTTTTTTGGTCATCTCGGGAGAATAGAGTGGCAGATAGCGGTAATAAACTTCAAGTGAAAGCGCGGCCAATGCGGTGGTGACCACGCGGCCGGCGGCCTTGGCGTTTTTGCCCTCCGGTTCCCATGCGCCGCGGTTGTTGCCGCGCAGGGTTTGTTTGCTCAACAGAATCGGCTTGAGATGGTTGTTCCAGCTGTGCCAATCCTTGCCCTGCGCCTGTCGCATCGCGAGGCTGCCGTAGTACCAGTAGTAATAATCCACACGGTTTCGGCTGGGTAACCGGTCTTGGATGAGGCGGAGGCACTGTTCCATCTTCGGCGTCTTCACGCCGTTCCCGAGCATTTGCTCGCAAAACAAGCCCTCGGCAATCATCGCCGAGGAGGGCGTCCAGCCCGGGCGATATTGAAATCCCTTGTCCTTGACGCCCACGCCATCGAGAAATTTCTTGGACTTCAGGAAGGCATCCTCGGGCACTTTCATACCACCCAATCGCGCGCTTTTCAGCGCCATCATTTGCCAGCCGCTGACGGAGAGGTCGCCCTTTTCGCTGGGATCCTCACGGTGCGGCTTATAGCGCCAGCCTCCACTGTCGGGGTTTTGGGCTTTGAGGGTGAAAGCAAGCACGCGCTCGGCCGGCGCGCGCAGTCGTTCGTCTTTGGTGAGGTTGTACGCCTCCAACAGGGCAATGGCGGCAATGCCGTGGTCGTACATATTTCCGCGATGGCGAAGGTCGCCATTTTTTTCAACGCTCAACATCCAGTCAATGGCCTTGGAGAGGGTTTGTTGATAGGGCCCCGGCTCGGTGTGCTTCGCGCCCCATCCGAAAAAGGCCAGCATGGCCGCCCCGGTTGCGGCGGTCGAGTGGCCGGAACGGTGATACCACCGGCCGTCCTTGCTTTGATTGCGCTTCAGCCATTCCAAGGCCAGCGCAACGGCCGATTCCGTCTCGGGGCCGCCGCCCTGCCGCTTCACAAAATCCGCCCGCATTTTCGGGCTAAGACGCAATTCATAGGGATTCGCCAAGGGCGGCAACTCCGATAATTCACCGAGCGGATCGACCGCCACCCAAGCGGGTTTGCGCGGACTTGATTGTAACTCTTCAACTGTGGGCACGGTTTGGTGCGTCGGGGTCACCGTGGGGGTAAAAGAGCCCTGGCTTCCGGGCCGGCTGGTCATGGCCACACGCACGGGTGCAGCTGAAGATGTTGATGAAGTCGGCCGGTTAATTGATGCCATCCCGGGGCGACGCCGGTTGCCCGTAAAGCGTACCGGCCGAGCCGATGTGGTTACCCCGGCCTGATGCATTACCTGATCGGTATTGGTTTCTGCGCCGCCCAACCTGAATCCACCCGATGGCGCAGCAGCCGGTCCCGGGGCCTGAATGTGGCCGGTGCCCAATGGCGAAGCTGCATGAGATGCCACAAATGGAGAGCTGCCGCGGAAACCGGAAAGAGACGGGGAAAAGGAACGACTGCTACCCGAGCCGGAAATGCCCGCCACTTGATGAACTCCACGCGCCGAGCCAGTCGCCGCCGACCCCCCAGCAGAGCCCATGGGGCCACGCCGGGCGGTTCCGCGGCCGCCCGTAGCCGATTGGGCGATAAATTGTCCAGATGCCCCGGCCATTCCCCGGCCGGCCACCGCACGGGCCCCATTATTCATCACACCGCCCATGGAGCCGCGGCCGCCCGTAACCGTAGGTGAAAATGCACGACTCATGCCCGACCCGGCAACCCCCGAAGCTGCGTTGGACGCCAATGCCGAATTGGTGCCCGTGCCGGTGCTTTGGCCGGGGCCACTCCGCGCGTTACCCTGTAAACCGGTGGCGGCCTGGGCGATGGATTGGCCGGATGCGGCAGCCATGTTCCGGCCTGCTTCCGCGCGAGCACCGCTGCTCATCACGCCGGAAGTGGATGCAGCACCGGCACCCGAAACCGATGGCGAAAAGGATCCGCTTGTGCCCGAGCCGGTCACGGACGATGCCAAGCTGATTGCCTGCGCGGATCCAGCACCTTGGCCGGAAACTTGGCCGGGGCCATTCCGCGCCGTGCCGCGCGAGCCGTTGGCCGCTTGGGCCATGGATTGACCGGACGCGCCGGACATGCTCCGGCCTGCCTCCGCGCGGGCGCCATTGCTCATTACACCCGAAACAGAAGCCGCACCCGCGCCTGAAACCGACGGGGAAAAAGATCCGCTCGCACCCGAACCGGAAACCGACGCCACGGCGTTGGCCGCCTGTGCCGAACCCGTTGCCTGTCCGGCAGATTGGCTCGGGCCATTCCGGGCTGTGCCGCTTGAACCCGTGGCCGACTGGGCCAATGACTGGGCGGACGCGCCGGACATGCTCCGGCCGGATTCGGCGCGTGCGCCGTTGCTCATCACGCCCGATGCGGAAGCGCGCACGCTGGAAGAGGACGGGGAAAAAGATCCGCTCGCACCCGAACCAGAAACCGATGCCACAGCGTTGGCCGCCTGCGCAGAACCGGTCGCCTGTCCGGCGGATTGGCTGGGGCTATTCCGGCCTGTGCCGCGCGCGTTGGTGGCCGCCTGGGCCATCGATTGCGAGGCGGCGCCGGACATGCTCCGGCCGGATTCGGCGCGTGCAGCATTGCTGCGCACGCTGGTGGCCGCTGCGCGTGTGGCGGATGCTTGAGGGGAAATTGAGCTGCTGGCACTGGAGGCACTCACGGAGCTGGGTGCCGAGGCGCTGCGTGCGGAAGCGTTTGCGGGGGAGAAAGATGACTCGGATGCACTTGGCGTTCTGCGGGCCGCGCTCATGCCGGCGGCGGATTGCGCCGTGGATTGCGCGGAGGCCATGCGCATGCCCCGGCTGGGCTCGGCTTGGGGGCTCCTCTGGCTCATCACGGCGGCACCGGCAGCGCGTGGGCTGGAGGGGGAGAGGGCGGGGCTCGCGCTTGCTGCCTGGGCGGAGTTCGCCACAGCCGTGCTGCTCGCGGATGCCGACATTGCGCTGGTGTCCGTTGGCGTGCGCCGAGCGGCATTCATCCCGGCAGCAGACTGAGCCGTGGATTGCGTGGACGCGGCGCTCATGCTCTGGCCGGGCTCGGCTCTGGCCGGGGAGGATCTCACGGTGGAATTGGCCGCTTGAGAAACCGAAGGCACCAGAGTGCTGTTCGCGCCTGCGGCGCTGGCGGAGTTTTGTGCAGCCGCACGTTGGGCGGCAGCAGCTTGGGCGCCACCGCTTTGTGGGGTGCTGCGCGCGGCGTTTCGGCCGGAGGCGGATTGGGCCATGGACTGCGCGGAAGCCTGGGTCATGGTTTGGCTGTTTTCTGCGCGGGCCTGTCCGCTCCTCACCGATGAGCTGGCCGTAGATACGGAGGGCGAAAAGGAACTGGCCGACCCGGCTGCGCTGGTTGAGCCGGGCGTTTGTGCGCTGTTGGCTGCGGCGGATTGTGATGCACCATTTTGCGGCGTGCTGCGCGCGGCGTTTCGGCCGGAGGCGGATTGGGCTGCGGCTTGCGAAGAGGAGGCGGCGGCCATCGGGGTCTCGAGGATGGAGTCGCGGATTTCCTCGCTCATTTCCTGAACGGCGTCATCTTCGCCGCTGAGGGAGATGGTCAATTGCTCTTCGCTTCGGCCTGCCTCGCGTTTGCCCTCGATGAGCCAATTTTTCTGGTAAATATAAAGGCCGGTAAACAGGGCGGAAAAGAACAGGACGATCATCCCAAAGATGACGTGCCGACGCTTGATGCCGAGCTTGTCGCAAAAGGCCTCGAAACCCCACCCGATGTTTTCCCAAATGCCTCTGAATCGGATGTTCATGGGTGTGTTGGTTTTCTCCGGTTAATCAATGGGGCTGGTATCCCAGGCGATGTTCGCGGAGGAAAATCCCGCCAGGCTGGCGGCGGCCAAAGCGGCGGTGGTTTGCCCGTGAAACGCCTTGGCATCCCCGCGGATGACGATGCGCTGATCCGGTTTTTCCGCGAACCGTTCCTTGAGCTTCACCTGCAGGTAATCCAGGTCCACGGTGTCTGCCCCCACTTTGTAGGTGCCGTCCTGCAGGACGTTGATGTAAAAGGGCCGATCTTTTTCGACCAGAGACGACCCGCCGTGGCGCGGCAACTGGACTTTTTCGTCCTTCTCCTCTTCCTCGAATGAGGAGGTGACGAGGAAGAAAATAATCAGCGTAAACAGGATGTCGATCAAGGGCGCGACATCGATTCGCGATTCTGATTCTTCCTGTGGTGCGATGAGTTTCATGTCACGTTTATGTCACAAAAGGCTCCGGTTCAGCGGCGGTCTCCTCTGTGATGGATTCCTGCTGCGGATTTTCCTGAGCTTCCAATTCCGTTTCGGCACCTCCTCCGCCTGTGGGATGGAATTTTTCCAGTAAAGCCTCCGCTTGTCGATTTAATTTTTCGCCGATTTCGTCCACCCGATGGTTCAGCCATTGGTAAATAAACAGGAACGGAATGGCAATCGTCAACCCAGCGGCGGTGGTAACCAGTGCCTCGTAAATGCCCTTGGACAATACCTCCACTTTATCACCCGTTGCCCCCAGGCTCTGGAATGATGCGATCATGCCATACACCGTGCCCATTAACCCAAGCAATGGGGCCACGGTGACCACGCTTTGCAGGGGTTTCAGCCCCCGTTTGAGTCGGCCTATTTGCATTTCGCCTTCCCGAGTCAAGCCTTCCATCATGGCCTCTTTCCCCTTGTACAGCCGCTCCAAGGCCGCCTGGCACATTTTGGGGAAAGCCGCCTGCGCGCGTTGCCCCATCTCGGATTCCACCTCGCCCTTCAATTCACCGTAGGGCATCACGTGCGGGTTTAAGTGCGCCAACAATGCCTCATCCCGCTTTTGGTTGTTCGAAAGGATGACCACATACAACTGCACCCCCGCCTTGTAAAACCCGTACAAGGCCAGAATCGCCAGCGGCCACATCATCAACCCGCCGTTCTTGATGAGTTCCCACAAGGTTTTCCGTTCCATCGTCACCTGCCCGGGTTGGTTCTCGACGATTGTGGATTGGATGGTCTGCCCACCCGCGCCCGCCGGATCATTGGTGGCCTGTGCGAGGCCATCGGGCAGTGCGAAGAACAGGAGCGCGGCGCACGCGCCAAGGAACAGGATTGATTTCATTTTATCCATTGGAATGATTTGCATGGTCTAGTTGAGCCGTTTCAACTCGGACTGGGCCGCGGTGGCGGCCGGGGTGTTGGGGTAACGATCCACCAGCCGCTGGAACTGGCGGCGCGCGCCCTCGCGATTGTCCTTGCGCAACAGGGACTGCGCCAGTTCATAGGCTGCCTTGGATTGCCAGGCGGGAAAAGCGTAGAGCGATTCCACCTTGGCAAACTCAATGATCGCCTTGTCGTAATTCTCCTGCTCGAGATAACACTCGCCCAGCAGAAACTGCGCACGCGCGCCAACGTCATCCCGGATTCCTTCCGCCACGGTTTTTTCCAGGGACTGAATTGCGCCCGGATATTTTTCCTGGTTCTGCAGCGCCCAGCCCAGCCCGAGGCAGGCCGAACGAATCAATTCATGTTTCGGATTGGCAGCAATGAACTGCTCGAAGGCTTTCTGCGAAGGCTGCCATTGCTGAAGTGAGGCTTTGGTTTGCCCGATCCGAATCAGCGCCTGCTCCTGCAAGCGCGCCAAACGGGCGAGCGCGGGTGGCTTGGCTTTCGTGGCAACTTCATAATTCTTGAGAGCGGCACGGTATTCCCTGTCTTTGGCATTGCCCTTTCCGGCAATCGCCACAAACCGCCGGGCTTCACCCGCCTGAAAGGCCGCGTCAATCAGCAGGCCTTCCGGGGCGTTTTCCAGCAATTCCTCAAACGTCTCGGCTGAGGCCAACATTTCCTTTCGGTCAAAATACACAATCCCCAGCTTGTACAAAGCCTGCTGCTTTAGCCCCAGGGCCGGCGGGGGATTTTTCTCAAGCAACGCCAGCAACCGCTTCACGGCATCCGCCCCGCCGTCTTCGCCACCTTTTTCAAATTCCAGCTCGGCCAGCTCGAATGCCACGTTGTTGGCCAGTTCACTCTTCGGGTGCTGTTCCAGCAGCGCCTCGTAAAAGGGAATCGCCTCCACGGCCCGGTTAGCCGATCGCTTGCTCCACGCGGCCTGATACAGGGCCCGGTCATGGAAATTTGACTGGGCCGGAACCTGGCCAAAGCTCTTGATCGCATCTTCCCACCGGCGCAGTTCCATTTGCGCCAGGCCAAGGTTAAAGGCGGCTTCGTCCAGCTTTTCGTGACGGGAATAATCAGCTACGAATTTGGCAAGAATATCCACCGCATCATCAAACCGGCGGCGCTCAAATTCAGCAATGCCCTCGTACAGGTTTGAGAGCGGAATGAACCGGTGCCCCGGGGAAGATTTTTTTAAGCGCGCGCTCAACCGGCCAAACCGCTTGGCGGCGCCGGCCGGGTTCTGGTTGTCCAGATCCGTCCAGGCCATGTAATAATCCGCATTGGCGCGAAGCGGATGGCGGGCCGGGATTTTCCCGAGCGGCGCTTGGGCCTGCTCAAACCGGCCGGCCTCAAAGTGAATGATGCCCAGCTTCAATCGCGCGCTGGCCAGGTGCCGACTGCCCGGGCATTTGCGTTCCAGCAACTCATATGCCGCAATAGCTTTCTTGTGGTCCGGTTGCTGAAGATTCGAGTATGCCACGCCCGCATTGTGCAGCGCCACGTCTGCGTTCAATGCGCCTTCGTTTCCCTTGGCGAATTGCATGTAAAACTTTGCCGCCTTTTCCCAGTGCGCGAGATGGTGATGGCTGTCTGCCATCAAAAACACGAGCTGGCCCAATGCGGGATCCTGATTGCCCATGATGGGCTCCAGCGCGTTCACCGCCGCCGCCCACTCGCCTTGGTCATGCTGCAGGTCGCCGACAATGAACCGCGCGGTATCGGCCAACCCATGCTTGGGGTTGGCTTTTGCAAACGTAGTGAAGCGGTCGATCGCCTCGGTCAAATGATCTTTTTCCCCGGCTTCATAGCTGCGCGAATAACAGAGTGCCTCATTGAATGCCGCATTGGGCTGCTTGGCATCTTGTTTGTAGGTTTGCATGAACTGGCGAAAATCCTTGGCCGCGCCGGCATAATTTCGGAGGTGGTTCAGGCGAACCAAGCCCAGGCGGAACAAGGCCTCCGGGGCATCCCCGCCCTCCAGTTTGGCGCCCGTTTCATACGCTGCGGCAGCTGCCTTAAAATCCCCGGATTTCTCGAGAGCCTCTCCGGTGAGCACGCGCACTCGCTGTTCCACGCCGGACCCTTTCACTAGGGCTTCAAACGCGATGGACTTGTTAATGACCGATTTCCAGTCTGCCTGCAGATAGGAGGCCTCCAGCAGGCCGATGAACACGTCAGCTGCAATGTTCCGCCGCTTCACATCCTTGGCCTTGGCCAGCCATTTCTTCACGTTGTCTCCATCCCAAGTCCGGGTAAAGATTCCGGTCTTGGAAAAGCCCAGCGATTTCAGGCTGGTCTCAAATGCCTCCTCCGCTTCCTTGGGATTGAAGGGCGTTTTCAGCATCAACGCCTGGCCCAGGAACAAATTCACCTCCACCGGGTTGGGCGGGCTGGGGCCGCGACTGGCGGCGGCGGCCTTCAATTCCCGCGCGGCCGAGGCGTAGTCTTTCATGTTGAAATGGCACAGCCCCAGCCCGTGATGCGCGTGGCCCGCTAGCGCGTGCTTGGGGTGTTTCTTGAAAAATTCGCGGTAACCCGCAGCTGCCTGATCCCACAGCTCCAGTTGGAACAGCCCGGCGGCCCCTTCATAGGCGGCCTCGGCCTCCTTGTCCTGGCCGGCGAGCGGTGAGGGGTTCAACAGCATCGCAAGAGCCAATGCGAGCCAGCCCAATGCGGAGGGCATTGCGGATGAATTTGTGGTGGGAATTTTCATTCTGGTTTTCTTTTCAGTTGAGGTTTTACAAATCAGGGGTTGAATTTGCCTTTCGCCTTCAAGGCAGCGGCAGAGTCGGGGAAGCGATCGACCAGTTCCTTCAGTTTCTCGGTGGCCATCGGAGCCTCGCCCTTGCCTTCCAGCGCCAGGGCGTGGCTGTAAAGCGCATCGGCTTGCCAATTCTCAAATTCCTCAAAGGCATCCACCTTGGTGTACTCGGCAATGGCCTCATCATATTTCTCCTGGCCACGATAAATCTCGCCACGGAGAAACCGTGCCTCTGCGCCAACTTCATCGCCCTTGCCCCCCCACGCCGCGCCTGACAACGAACGAAGTGCTTCGTCATTTTCCCCCTGCTCGATCTGCACCCGCCCCAATCCAAGCCGGACTTTGCGAGTCAACTCATGCCGGGGATACTTGGTGAGGAACGATTGAAACGCATCGCCAGCTTTTTCCCATTCCTTCAACCGGCTATGACAATGGCCAAGGCGAAATTGAGCCAGCGCCAATCGGCGGCGATTGGCATCCTCTTCAAAAATTTTTTCCAACCGTCCGATGGCCTCCTTGTATTTCCCCGCTTCATATTCCAACTCGGCCAGCTCCAGCTTGGCATCGGGCGCCTTGTCGCTCTCGGGATAATTGGAAATCAACGCCTCGTATTGCTTGCGGGCATCGGCTGCACGGCCGGCCTTGCGTTCGCACCAAGCGGCCTGATAGAGGGCCTCGGTTTTCCACTCGGATTTTTCTCCCACGGCAAGATAGCTCTTGATCGCCGCATCCCAATTCTCCTGCGCGGCATGCGCCCCGCCAAGATGATAATGGGCCTCATCAGCCCGTTGATGCATCGGGAATGCAGCAAGAAACTGCCCGTAGGTTTTTTGCGCGGCCTCAAGATTTGCCGAGCCGGCCTGCAGTTCCCCCACTTTCATGAGGGCCCCGGCGGCATTCGGGTCCTTTGGAAATTCATTGGCGAGCTGTTCCAAAAGGCCAATGGCCTCATCCATCTTCCCCGCCGCCGCCTCGGCAAACCCAAGGTAATAAATGGCAAGCGGCTGATGGGGATCGCCCTTCCTGCGCGCCACTGGGCTGAGCAAGGCACGCGCCTTGGCGTGTTGCTTCGCCTCAAGCTGGATCCTGCCGGCATTCAGCGAGGCGATGGAATGATGAATGCTCTTGGGATGATGCTCCGCAAGTTGTTCGTAGACAACCAGCGCGTTGTCGGCCTGGTCTTGCGCCTCCAATGCCCGGCCCGTGTTGATGAGTGCCATGTCCGCATTTTGGGCCTTGGGGAATCGCGTTGTGAAAAGTTGGTATGAAACCACGGCCTTTTCCCATTCCTCCATTTGGTAATGGCAGGTGGCCACCAGGAAATCGTATTGCTGAAATGCCGTTCCCGTGCGTTTTTCATTCGCCAGCTTGTCAAATGCGGCGAGCGCCTCCTTCCATTGTTTGCTGAAAAAATGACACTCGCCAATGTGCATTTGCGCCGCATTGACCTGCGGGTTCAACGGATGGTCCAGGATAAATTTCCCGAAGATGCCCGCTGCGTCCCCGTATTTGCCCAGAAAAAACAGGCTCTCGCCTTTCAGGAAAACCACCGACGCAGCCTCGGGATGCTTCGGGTATTCCACAAGATAATCCGAGCACGACGCAAGGCTGGCGGCATAGCGACCGGTGCGAAACGAGGCCTGTGCGTTGAGCCTCAGGATGAATTCCCGCTGGCCGTGCTTCGGGTGCTCTTTGAGCAATCGCTCGAAAACCGTTGCAGCCTCGGCATATTGTTGGTTGCCAAAAAAGTTTTCCGCCAAGTCAAACAGCAGCGTTCCGATCAGGGCGTCTCCGCGAAATTGCTTCACCGCCGGTGTCAGGATGGCTGCCGCCGCCGCGTGTTGTTTCTGGCGTTTAAAAACCCGGCTATGCCAAAGGGCGACTGAGGCGTTCGCACCCCGATCCTTGGCCAGACTGGAAAAAACCAAATTCGCCTCCTTGTACTGCCGATCCTCCAGATGCGCCTGCCCAAGGCTGAGGCCCGCGGTTCCCCAGAGCCGGTGTTGTTTGTGTTGGGCGCGAAATTGCCCAAACAACCGCGCGGCCTCTCGGTAATTCTTGATTTTGAAATTCAAAAACCCTTCGCGATAAAGTGCCTCCGCCACATACTCGCCGGGCAGTTTGCGCGCTGCGCCATACTCCGGAATGGCCTCTTTGGTTTGCCCCAGCTCGCGCAGCGATTCCGCGAGGAAAAAGCGTGTCTGCTGCGCAAACGGTGCCGCGCCAACCCGCTGCTTAATCGCGCCCAATTCCTTCGCGGCCGATTTGTAATCCCGCAGCATGTAGCTGGCATACCCGCTCTGGAACAACACCCGCTGATCCGCCAAATCCGCCGCCTGCAAGGCTGCCACCGAGGCCTTCACCGCCGCCCATTTTTTCTGCTGGAATCGCGCCTCCAACACGCCCACCCGGAATCCTGCCAGCCTTGCCTTGGGCTTCAGCGCGATGCCCGCAAGGAATGCCGCCTCCGCGTTGGCCGGCTTCCGCAACATCAGCAGGCTGTGGCCCCGGTAATAAAATGCCCCGGCAAGATCCGGAGCGGCTTTGCTCTCCGATAATTCGCGCATCACCCCCTCGGCTTCCGCCCATCGTTTCAACTGGATGAACGCGAGCCCCAAGCCCCACTTGGAATCGGGAACGCGCGGATGCCTGGGCGCGGCCTTGAGAAATTTCTTGTGCTCGCGCACCGCCAGCGGGAAATTTCCCTTGTCAAAAAAGTCTCTGGCTTTCAGGAAAATTCCCAGATTCGGATCGCCCACATTTTGTGCGGAAATCGTGGTCGGGCCAAAGGAGGCCATGAAAAGCAAAACCAATGGCAACGCGAGCGCGTGCCGGCCCAACCTGCAGGATGAGGTTCGGAGGGTAGCAATGGTCTGCATGTTACAATGTCGTTCCAGTTTGTTTTTTCAGCAACCGATATTTGTCAAAAACCCACGGTCACGCGCATACGTATCAACTCACGAATCTGTCGGAATTTTCGACGCAGCGATTGTTGCTTTCCATCAAAACCATTTGACGGGAGACGGCGCATCAAAACGTTTTCTGGCGCGTTGCGCACCGGAAAAATGTTGGGAGGTTATTCACACCCCCGAATGCTCGGCTGCGGCGGCGGGCAATTCGCGAATCGTTGCCGCTGCGCCATAGCCAAAGCCGCTGCCGCCCAGCGTGGACAGATCCACCTCGCCTCGCCGCCGGCGGTACAGCCCCGGATGCACCGCCGCCTCCGAAATTGAGGCGGCCGGATAAAACTGCATCGAGTTGGTTTCCACGCCCATGATGGTGCCCACGTGCGCGGCCAGACGGCAATGCGGCACTTGGGCGAGCATCGGGTTGGTCAAATCCTGCACCATCAGTGCCATGCCATGCGCCTTAGCCCAGCAGGCACTGAGCAGTGCGCCGGTTTGGGTCTTGCAAGTTTTGAGCGCCACACCGGTCCAGCCGAGCTTGCGCCCCAGCCGCACGTGTTGCCAATCGTGCGCGCTCTCGTCCAGAAACAGCGGCTTGCGCTGGCTGCAGCTGTGCGTGTCGATGGCGTGTTGCTCGAGGTCGTACGGAAATGGCTGCTCCACGTACAGGAGCATCTCGAACAATTCCGGATGCTCTGCGCGCAGGTCATCCAAAATGGTGTTCACATAATCCGGCTCGGTGACGGTGCAGTTGAAATCGGCGGTCAGACTTTCCACGCCGCCCGTCAAGGCGATGCCCCCCACCTTCACGATGCGTGCATAATCCCATGCGGCGTCATTGCCGCGCAGTTTTATTTTCAGGCACTTGAGGCCGTCGGTTTGAATCCAGTCTGCAAGCAGCACGGGATGCTCATCATCCGGCTCGCTGCCGGCCAGTTCGCTTTCGTCCAGCGGATCCACCCCGCCCACCAAATGCCATGCGGGAAGTTTTTTGGGGGGCGCGGATACAAGGAAATCTTCAGGATATTTTCCGGCAAAGGAAATTCCATCGGCCGCCGGTTCCAGAAAATCCTCCAGCGACCGGTTCATCCATTCGCCATTGTACATTTCATAAACATCCCGGCCGTGCAAATTTCCGAAAGCATCGTGCAGCGCGATATCGAACAGTGAATTGCACACAAGCGCCGCCAGCCACGGCATGGGTTCAGCCGCGCCTTTGTTGTGTTCCTCCAGCAATCCGCGTAGTTTTTGATCGATGAAATCCTGCCCCACTTCCATCGGGTGCCCGCTCACGGCAAAACCCGCCCACGCTTCTGCCAGTATTTCGCAAAAGCGTTTCATCGCCTCGTGCCGGTCTTCGTAGCCCAGCGCACTGGGCCACACCCACGTGACGCTTAGCGGCGTTTCGCCCCAGCCTTCCGCCGTGCGCCCGGCGGCATCGCGCACGGTCATCCGTGCGCGGGCGCACGTGACATAGGTGACCGTTTCGCCGCCAAACTTCAGTGGCATTCGGTTGTGGACGGGCAGAAAATATAGCGCAGCGCCAATGGCGCGAATGTCGGTGGGCAAACTCATGTGATCGCTTGGACGCGAAGGATGAAAACCGGCTGGCCGGTTATGTCGAGCTTTTCCCTGCCAATTCTGCGTCGGCCAGCTCCGGCTCAACGGATATTTTGGGTCGTCGGCGTTGCAGAAACACGCCCAATCCAATTAGCCCCGCCAAGCCGCCGATGCCAAGAAACACCATCCGCCGCCTCGCCGCAATGGCTTCCGGCGAATGCGCGGCGGCCAAGGCGTCGGCATCTTTGATGAGGGTTTCCAGCACGCCAAGGTGCACGCGCGCCATGTCACCTGCGCGCAGCTGGCCGCCGGGGCTGTCACCAATGTATCCCTCGTTTCGATAGGCGATGCCCAGCGCTTTTTCCACGTACTCCCGTGCCTCGGCCAGTTTGCCTTCGGCCTGCCGGTGGATGCCTATATAATAGTTGGCAAAAAATTCGCGCTTGGCGCGTTCCGCGTCATCGGGCGCGCCCTGCTCCACCGCCAGCCACACATCGGCCTCGGTGAGCTTGCCCGCGTACAGATTGTAAAGCGCTTCCATGGGCACGCGCTTGTCCTCGGTCAATTCCACCTCCATCAGCCCGGTCCGCGCATTCTCCAGTCCGTCCAGGCGCGCGGTGCACATGAAATGCCACAGGGCCACCTCGACGTCCTTGGTGTTCGACGTCCAGTGCCATTCAAATTGATTGCGACCATCGTTGAAGCGGCCTTGCAGCGCGTAGGCCACACAGATTTGCCAGTGCAACGATTCCTTGTCGGGCTTGAGTTCGAGAAAAATTTTCCAATCCGCCACCGCATCCTCCAGCCGGCCCACCTTGAAATGACTGCAGCCACGGAGTTGGTACACATCGGCAAAGGTGGGGTCGTACGAGATGGCGATGGAATAATCCTTCACCGCGCGCTCATCGAGGCTGAAGATGTCCAGCATTTGCGCGCGCTTGATGTAGGCAAAATGATTGGTGACATCCACGCCCACCGCGCGATCCACCAGATCGAGCACCGCGTTGGTATTGCCCACCTGCAGCGCTTCAATGGCTTGCAGGAAAAATTCCTCCTGTTCCACCTTGGGAAACGCCACCGGTTGCTGGTCGCGCTGACCATTTTGCACTGCTTGAAATTGCTGCGCCGCCAAGCCGGCCGCCGTGCATAGCACAACCGCGCAAATTTTTCTGGAAGTCCCTCCTCTCACCGCTCCGAATTTAGGCGTGGAATCCCGCCCGGCCAAGACCAAGCTATTCACAAGGGCGAATAATTCCCGCTACTCTTCCGCCTTCGGTTTCTTCGGGATTTCAATTTCGCCCAACTCCGCGTGCACCCGCGCCACGTCGCCCATGTAACCGTGGTGATCCGCCATCGCCGCGGCGAGGCCGATGTATTGGTCGCGCAGCTTTTTTTCGCCCGTAGCCTCGTACCACAACCCCAAATAAAGATGCGCGTAAAACAACTGCCGCTCCAGCCGTGCACCCTTCGCGCCACCTGCCTTCGCCTTGGCGAGGACTTTTGCCGGCGTGCTTTTACCCGCAAAGAGCGCGTGCACCTCCATCATCGGGATGCGGCCATCGCCCACGATGGGGATCAGCTTTTTCTTCGCCTCGGCAATGCCCTTCGCCCGCGCGAGACAGAGGAAATGCCAAACCGCATTTTCCACGTCATTCCGGTTCACAGTCTGGTGCCGCTCGAATTGCTCGTAGCCTTTCTTGAATTCGTTCGCGTAATAATACGAAATACCGCGTTGCCAATGGTGGGGATCCTGTTTGGGGTACGCATCGAGAAACACATCGAAGTCCGCAATCGATTCCTTAATCTTGCCCAGCTTGAAATACGCTTCGCCCCGTTCCTGATGCGTATCTGCCGCACGATCCTTGCCCGGTTCCAGCGCCAGCACTTTTGTGAATGCCGCCGCGGCCTTGGCGTGTTGGCGGAGTTTGCTATGCAGTTGCCCCTTGAAATATTGTAGGGCGGGATTCTTCGGCTCCGTCTCCACCGCCTTGGCTGCCTGCTTCAATGCCTCATCCGTTTTCCCTGCTCGAAATGCTTCCGACGCTGCTTCCGCAAACTTCAGCGCCGGCCCGTCTTCATCCGCCGCGCGCGCCCAGTTGAAATTCATGTTCATCATCAGTGCTAAAAAAATCCAAATCCTCATGCGGCGAACCCTAACTACTTGCCCACCATCTGCAACAGCAATCCCCATAAACTCGTGACAATCCGCCCGCGACAGCGTACCCCTTCGCGCCATGTTTGCCGCTTTGTTATGCACTGTGTTGTTTTCCGCCTCCGCCGTTTCGGCGAGGAAAACTACCGAGCATATTGGCGGCACCGAGGCCAATTTCACGCGGCTCATCTTCGCGCCCGTGCTGATGCTGCTCATCGCGCTGAGCTTCGGCCCCGCTCTCGCCGGCTATTGGCATCCCACCCTCTTCGGCCTGTTTTTCCTCAGCGGCGCGATTGGCTTTGGCGTGGGCGACATCGCGCTGTTCCAAGCCTTCCCGTTAATTGGCTCTCGGCTTACTACTCTCATTGTCCATTGCGTGTCCGTGCCCGTGGCGGCCACTATCGAGTATCTATGGCTCGGCACCACAATGACGGCCGCGCAAATTGTCTGCGCCGTCATCATCCTTTCCGGCGTGGCTGTTGCCCTTGCCCCACGTGAAAATTTGCACATCAAACGCCGCGACCTTTTCAAAGGCATCGGCTGGGGCCTCATCGCCGCTGTCGGCCAAGGGTTTGGCGCGGGTGTGCTCAGCCGCTACATTTATAAACTCGCAAGAGACATGGAAACTCTTCCGCTCGATGGCTTCCACGCGGGCATCACCGTGGCTGTGCAGCGAATGCTCGGCGGTATGGTGTTTTCCGGCCTGTGCCTGCTCGCCTTTCGGGCGTGGCTGCGACGCCGCCCTGATTCACCCAGCCTCGGCAACCTCACACGCCGCGACAACCAATGGCGCCCGGCACTGCCGTGGCTGCTCGCCACCGGCCTCGCCGGCCCCGCGTTGGGCGTCACCTGTTATCAATGGGCGCTGCTCGATAATCCCACCGGCGTGGTGCTGCCCATCATCGCCGTCACGCCGCTGGTGGTCATCCCGATGTCCATAGCTATGAAAGAGGAGAAGCCCAGCTGGCGCGCGTTGATCGGCGGGGTGATCGCAGTGGGCGGCGTGGTGGGGATGGTGATGATGACAAAGGCTCAATGATTAAACAAAAGAACTCCCCCAACATAACCGGGGGGGATAATTTATTTTGGATTGGGTTGGGTTGGGTTGGGCGGCACAACGTCACTCTGTTTCTTAAAACCCATCGTATCCGGGCGGATGATGGATGGTCGCATCCCCCGGCAGCGGCCGTGTGGAATCTTCGAATAGTGTTTGAGCCATTGATTCATAGGTCAATTGGCTGATGACAAATTGATTATCAGCGTTGTCAAATTCCATGTTAATTTTCTCAAACCAGTTATTGAGTACTACCCATGCAATAAAGAGTGAGATAAGCACCACCGGCGCCGCCACTACCAAAGACATTATGAGCCATGACTGGCCCCCTTTATCTAAAGCCGCCCCTATAATGACTAAAAAAGAAATTGACAGTAGGACGCCGCCCCCGAGGATTATGCCTCGGCAAAATGATCTGGCCGCATTCAACGTTTTTCTGTTTGATTTGTAAGCTGATTGTTCTCTCAGTGCTTTGACATAAGTTGGGCTAATCAGTAGCTTGCTTTTCATGGTCCCAACCCTACCAACGCCCCGCCTGATTGAGGAGGGTTTTCTCAAGGAGTGATTAATGGAGGCCGTCGTTTTCCCCGCCAATGTGTATTTTAAAAGTCCATTAATGACCATATGGGTGTAATTAACATTATGCCTAGGTATCGTAACAGAAAACACCTTGTTGACCTCCTTGGGGCCACAGAACACGCCGCCTCGCACCTGATTGGCAGCACAGGTAAGTATAGAGGGCACTGGGATGCGATTCCAAAGCACTTGCAAATGAGATTGAAAATTGACAACCCCCCTCTTTCCCGGCTACATTTGCCTCCGAATGAACCTGCAGACTCAATCCAAGTCTTCGCGTCGACGTAGCCGTTAAGGTTGCGTTGGGTTCTCCTATTCTTTTCCCAATGCTACCCCTCCTAAAGAGATGAAATCATTTCATTCCATTGATGGTTCAATCGTTGCCCCTCAGGGATTTCTCGCGGCAGGGATGTTTTGTGATGTCAAACGGCTCGGCACCGGTAAGGGTAGTAACAAAGGTAAGAAACGTGATCTCGCCGTCATCGTCTCCGAAGTGCCGGCCAAGGCGGCGGGAATGTTTACCACCAATCAAATTTGCGCCGCGCCAGTAAAGCTTTGTGTGGATCACATCGCCGACGGGAACGCGCAGGCGGTGGTCATCAATTCCGGTAACGCCAACGCCTGCACCGGCCCGCGCGGCCTCAAGGACGCGCACGAAATGGCGGCACTGCTCGCCGATGAACTTTTACTGAAACCAACCGACGTGCTCGTGGGTTCCACCGGTCGGATTGGTTTGCCGCTGCCGATGCCGAATATCCGTGCGGGTATTCGTGAGATTGTCAAAGAACTGGACAACGCCCCTTCCGCCGCGCATCACGCCGCCGAGGCGATTATGACCAGCGACACGCGCGCGAAAGAAATCGCAGTGGAATTCAAACTCGGCGGCAAGTCTGGCAAAACCGTCCGCCTCGGCGGCATCAGCAAAGGAGCCGGCATGATTCAGCCCGGAATGAGCCCCACCGGCGCGCGGCCAGCTAGTCTGCCTCTGCACGCGACGATGCTTGCTTACCTAACGACTGATGCAAAGATTCCCGCCGGTGTGTTGCGGCGTTGTTTGCGCGAAGCGGTGGCCAGCAGTTTCAACTGCATCACCGTCGACGGCGACATGAGCACCAACGACACCGTGCTCCTCCTCGCCAACGGCCTCGCCGGCAATGGCAAACTTAGCGCGAAGGATTTAAAGATATTCCAAGCCGCCCTCAATCACGTCTGCCTTGAACTGGCCAAGATGATCGCGCGCGATGGCGAAGGCGTCTCGCGATTGGTCACCGTGCGCGTGTGCGGCGCGAAAACCCAAAAGGACGCTGACGCCGCCGCTCGCGCCGTGGGCAATAGCGCCCTCGTGAAAACCAGTTGGCACGGCGGCGACCCCAACTGGGGCCGGATCATTGATGCGCTCGGCTATTCGGCCGCGAAGGTGGTTGAGGAAAAAGTCGACATCGCCTACAGCGCGCCTAATGCGAAGGGAACGAAGAAGCTCACCCACTCTCTAAAAAAAGGCCGGCCCACGCGGACGTCCTTCGACACCCTTTGCGCCGCCGTCGCGCCCGCAGAATTTGACCTGCACATCAACCTCAACCTCGGCAACGGCCAAGCCACGCTTTACGCGGCCGACCTGACTGAAGAATACGTGGACTTTAACAAGGGCGACATCAGCGATCCCGCATCGCTCGGAGGCTGACATGCAGGAACTCATCTCCAAAGCCAACACACTGCTTGAAGCGTTGCCGTACATTCAACGGTTCTCCGGAGCGACCTTCGTCGTCAAGTATGGCGGCAGTTTCATGGATAGCCCGGATGACGCCGTGCGCAATGGTGTCGCGCGGGATGTGGTTTTCCTTGAAGCCGTGGAGATTAATCCGGTGGTCGTCCACGGTGGCGGCAAACGCATCAGCCGCGCACTGGAGGAGGCCGGCATTGAAACGCGCTTCGTCAATGGGCTGCGCTACACAGATGCTGACTCCGTGGCAGTGGTCGACCACGTGCTCTCGACTGAAATCAATGCCGAGATTGTTGAAATGATCA
>CAZJRV010000014.1:0-23532 GCA_964548235.1 uncultured Verrucomicrobiota bacterium | reverse complement strand
TGTTCGACCTCGGCAACGGCCAAGCCGTCATCAGCACGACCGACTTTTTCATGCCCATCGTCGATGACCCGTTTGACTTCGGCCAAATCGCTTCCGTCAACGCCATCAGCGATATTTACGCGATGGGTGGCACGCCGCTCATGGCCATCGCCGTGCTCGGCTGGCCGATTGAAAAACTCCCGCCCGCCGTGGCCGGCCGCGTGCTCGAGGGCAGCCGCGCCGCGTGCGAACGCGCCGGCATCCCGCTGGCGGGCGGCCACAGTATCGACGCGCCGGAGCCGATTTTTGGATTGGCCGTCACCGGCCAAGTGGCCGTGAGCGATTTGAAACGCAACGATGGCGCGGAAGCCGGCTGCGATTTATTTTTGACAAAACCCCTCGGCGTCGGCCTCGTCACCACCGCCCAAAAGCGCGGCCTCGCCGACGAAACCGACGTCCAACGCGCCATCGACCAAATGACCACGCTCAACCAAATCGGCAGCCGCCTCAGCAAATTGCCCGGCGTGAAGGCGATGACCGATGTGACCGGCTTCGGTTTGCTCGGCCACCTCACCGAGCTGTGCGAAGGCAGCGGCGTGAGCGCCACCATCGACAGCGCCGCCGCGCCGCGCCTGCCGAACACCGACCATTACATCGCCAAGGACTGCGCGCCCGGCGGCACCGACCGCAATTTCGACAGCTACGGCCACCACATCAGTCCATTGACCGACGCCCAACGCGCCCTGCTCTGCGACCCCCAAACCAGCGGCGGCCTGCTCGTCGCTGTGGCGCCCGATGGCCTCGAGGCGTTTCACGAAGCAACTGCCGAGTTGAAACTGGAATCCTTCGGCCAACTCACTGAGGCCGCCGAACCCCTCATCACTATCAACTAATGGCCAAGGCGACGAATAAACTGCGCGCCATTCCCGGCGTCGACACGCTGCTCGAGGCGATGAGCGATTGCCCCCTACCCCGCCCGCTCGTGGTGGCGACCATTCGCGCAGAGTTGGCGGCGCTGCGCAAAAATAAACCCATTCCCGAGCCCGCCGAAATTATTTCCGGCCTTCGTCTGCGTTTGGATGACCTCGCGTTGTCGCGATTGCAACCGGTCATCAACGGCACCGGCGTGGTCGTCCACACCAACCTCGGCCGCGCGCCCATCGCGCCGCCCGCGAATGCCGGCTACACCAATCTCGAAATCGACCTCGCCACCGGACGCCGCGGCAAGCGCGCCGCGTACGTCGAGCAATGCCTCGCCGAACTCTGCGGCGCGGAGGCGGCGATGGTCGCCAATAATTGCGCCGCCGCGCTGGTGCTCATTCTGCGGCATTTCGCCGCCGAGAAAAAAGAAGTCATCATTTCGCGCGGCGAACTCGTGCAAATCGGCGGCGGCTTTCGCATTCCCGAAGTGCTCGAAACCAGCGACGCCGTGCTGCGCGAAATCGGCACCACCAATCGCACTTCGCTCAACGATTACACCAAAGCCATCAATAAAAACACCGGCCTTCTGCTCAAAGTCCATCGCAGCAACTTTTTCATGGACGGCTTCGTCGCCGCGCCCGACCGACGCGAACTGGCCGCGCTCGCCCGCAAAAAACGCATCCCCTTCGTCGAAGACCTCGGCAGCGGCGTGCTGGCTTCGACCGAAGACTGGGCGAACGGCTATCATGAAACCACCCCGCGCGAAGTCCTCAAAAGCGGCGCGACCCTCGTCTGTTTCAGCGGCGACAAATTGCTCGGCGGCCCGCAAGCGGGAATCATTGCCGGCAAAGCCAAGAACATCGCCGCGCTCAAAAAACATCCATTCTTCCGCGCGCTCCGCTGCGACAAGCTCATCCTCACCGCGCTGCAGCACGCCGCCGAAACGTACCTGCACGACGAAGGCGACAGGCTCCCGCTCAACCAAAGCCTCCAAGCCAACCCCAAACAACTCAAACGGCGCGCCATCAAACTGGCCAAGGCGATGGCGAAACTTCCCGTGACTGCCACCGTGGCCGAAGGCGCCTCGCAGGTTGGCGGCGGTGCGTTGCCGCAGGCAAATCTGCCGAGCATCACACTCGACCTCGTGCCGAACAATTTAAGCCTAAAGGATTTCGCCACGCGATTGCGCCGCGCTTCCACACCGGTCATCGGCGTCATCAGCAGCCAACGCTTCCGGCTCGATTTGCGCACCATTTTCCCCGGACAAGAAAAGCAACTGCTCCAGTCCGTTAAAGAATCACTTTCATGAAAAAAATCCTGACACTCACTGCGCTGGTGATGGCCTCGCCGATTTTCGCGGCGGACAAAACAATCGTGCGCGGCACGGATCACTTCGAGTTGGTTTACGAATTGACCGTGCCCAAGCTCGCCGGCAAAGGCACGCTGTGGATTCCCCTCGCGCGCAATGACGCGTTTCAAACAATTCAAACGCGCGCCATCACCTCGCCCGTGCCGTGGCGCAAAACACGCGATGCCTCCGGTGAAAACGAAGTCCTCGTGCTGCAACCCACGCCCACCGACAGCGGAAAACGCATCCGCATTCAATACCAAGTCACGCGCAAGGAAAAAGCAGCGCACGCCGAAGCCGGCAACGCGGCCCGCCATCTCAAGGCCGAAAAACTCGTGCCGCTCAACCCGCGCTTCTCCGCCATTGCCAAGCGCATCACCGCGAATGCCCCGGACGACCACGCGCGCGGCAAGGCGCTCTACGACCACGTGCTCGCGCATATGCGTTACGACAAAACCGGCCAAGGCTGGGGACGCGGCGATGCGCTACACGCCTGCGACTCGCGCACGGGCAACTGCACCGATTTCCACGCCTACTTCATCGCGCTGTGCCGAGCGGCCAACATCCCCGCCCGATTCGCCATCGGCTTCACCATCCCTGCCGACCACAACGCGGGCGACATTGCTGGCTACCATTGTTGGGCGGAATTTTTTGCCAACAACAAATGGGTGCCCGTGGACATCAGCGAGGCGGACAAGCACTCCGAGCTGGCCGAATACTACTTCGGCCATCACCCCGCCAACCGCCTCGAACTCAGCCGCGGCCGCGACATCACCGTGACCCCCGCGCCCAAGTCCGGCCCCTTCAATTATTTCTTCGGCCCGCACTTGGAGGTGGACGGCAAATCCATCCCCGTTAAAGCCACCTTCGAATTCAAGCGCGTGCCCCGCCAAAAATAATGGAGCCACGCCACGCCATTCTCGCCACGGCCGGTCATATTGACCACGGGAAGAGCGCGCTGGTGAAGGCGCTCACAGGCAACGACCCCGACCGGCTTCCCGAGGAGAAACAACGCGGCATCACCATCGACCTTGGCTTCGCGCATCTCGAGCTGGCCGGCCACAACCTCGGCATCGTGGACGTGCCGGGTCATCAGGATTTTGTAAAAAACATGGTCGCCGGCGTGGGCGCGGTGGACCTCGCGCTGCTCGTGGTCGCCGCCGACGATGGCTGGATGCCGCAGACCGAGGAACATTTGCAAATCCTCAGCTACCTCGGCGCCGCGTGCGGCGTGGTGGCCCTCACCAAGTCCGACCTCGTGGAAGACACCGCCGAGCGCGAAAATGAAATCCGCCAGCAACTCCAAAACAGCCCGCTGACCGACGCCGCAATCATTCCCGTCTCCGCCCACGCGGGCACGGGCCTGGAAGAATTAAAAACCGCCCTCACCGCCACCGCCGAAACGATGCCGCCCCACACCAACGACGGCCAGCCGCGCCTCGCCGTGGACCGCGTGTTCTCGCTGCAAGGCATCGGCACCGTCGTCACCGGCACACTCACCGGCGGCACACTGACCAAGGGCGACACCGTCACCGCGCATCCGCCCGGGCGCGACACGCGCATCCGCACGCTGCAATCGCACAATCGCGCACAGGACACCGCGCAGCCCGGCACACGCACCGCGCTGAATCTCGCCGATGCCGCGCGCGGCGATTTGCCACGCGGCGCCACCATCACCCTGCCCGCGCTCGCCGCCACCTCCAGCACGCTCGACGTATTGCTCGAACGCTCCGCGCGCCTGCCCGTCGACAGTACTCCGCTGCGCAACGACACCCGCGTACGCGTCCACCACGGCAGCGGTCATTGGCCTGCGCGCCTCGTGTTGGTGGAAGGCAAAACCCTCGCGCCCGGCGCTGCGCAACTCGCCCAACTGCGCCTCGACCAACCCGTCTGCGTGTGGCCCGGCGACCGCATCGTCATCCGCAACTGGCCCGAAAGCGCCACCCTCGCCGGCGGCCGCGTGCTCGATGCAAAAGGCAACCGCTCGGGTTTGCGTTCGGCAAACCACAAGGGGTTTTTGCAAACCCGCGCCGCAGCGCCCGATGATGCGGAGGCATGGATTAGCTCGCTATTAAAACGCGATGGCATAGCGCGGCGTGATTCCATTTTGCGCCCATCGACTTTTTCAACAGCTGAAATTAACGCCGCCGTGGCAGCGCGGGTCGAAGCCGGGTCGGCACTGTTAGTGGGCGATTGGATCGCGGACGGCCCGCGTTGGGAACAGGCACGCAAGACGATGGCCAATGCGGTGAACGCGGAGCACCGCGACCATCCCGAACGCCCCGGACTGGCGCTGGAGCTGCTGCGACCGCTGGCGGCAAAGGCGTTTTCGGTTGGCGATGTATTTGTTGAATTGGTGGAGTGCCTTTGCCAAAACGGATTCAAGCGGCAAGCGAAGCATTTGGTGTCGCTCACGCACAAACCGACGTTGCCTCCCCACTTGCGCGCTGCCGGAGAACAATTACGCAAGGCACTCGCGGAGCCAGATCCGCCCGCGCGCAAAAATCTGGCCGGCACATCCGAGGGCGCGCAGGCGCTGCGGTTTCTCATCGAAGCGGGCGAGGTGGTGGAAGTCAGCCCCGAATTGGCAATGGGCGCGGCGCAGTTCAACCGCTTCCGAATGTTGCTGAAAAAACATCTGCGCACTCACACTCAAGCCACCGCCAGCGAATTGCGCCAGGCGCTGGGCACCACGCGGCGCATTTTGATTCCGATCTTGGAAAAGATGGATCGCGACGGCGTGACCCAAAGACAGGGCGATGTGCGCGTGTTGCGCGCAGAAAAATAATCGGGGCTATTTGTAATCGCCGCCGTTGAGACTGTGGAGCACGGACTTTTGCCACGCCGCCAGTTCGGTTTTCATGCGAATGAGGCGCTCGGGCTGCACGGGAGCGAGATCCAGTTTCTCAGCCTTGTCGCGGCGGACGTTGAAAAGTTTGTACTGCACGGAGGTGCCGTTCTTGTGCGGGATACGGTGCAGTTTCCAATCACCGGAAATCCACGCCGCCGCGTGCGGGAATTTGTCGATGGGATATTCCTTGTTCACAAAACCGGCCTTGGGCGCGGGATTGGTTTCACCGGCCAACTGCTCGCGGCGCAGTTCTTCCAACATTTGACGCGCGCGCATACTGCGGCCGGCCACCTTATAATTCCAAAAACCAAACGAATTGCCGCGCTCAAATTTTTCCCCACTCAACAATTTCGCAAGACTAACGCCATCGAGCAATGGTTGTTGATCGGGCATTTTCACCCCAGCCAATTCCAGTATGGTGGGATAAATATCCACGGTGTTTGCGGGCACTTGGGTGATGCGATTTTTTTTGATGACCGCCGGCCATTCGATGATCGCCGGCACACGAATGCCGCCCTCGAGCAACGTGCCCTTTTTGCCGGAAAGCCCACCCATCGAGTTGGGCTTGAGGCCGCCGTTGTCGCTGCAGTACCACAGCACCGTGTTGTCCGCCACGCCAAGTTTGCGGATGCCCGCGCGCAATTCGCCCATCGCGGCGTCCATCCCGGCGATCTCCGCATAAAAATTCGCCATCGCCTTGGGTTCGTCTTTGTATGGCTTCAAAAACTCTTCCCCGCCCGCGTGCGGATTGTGAGGACTGCCGAACCACACCACGGCGAGGAATGGTTTGTCTTTCACCTTGGCCATCCACTTCAGCGCGAGATCCACCGTGACCTGCGAGCTTTCGCCTTTGGTCTCGATGACTTTTCCATTGTGACTGAAGAGCGGATTGTTGTCATAAAAATTTGGCGCAGACGCCCATTCATCAAAGCCGTTTTTGCCGGGTGCCACTTCACTATCCGCGCGCACCGAGCCGAGATGCCATTTCCCAAAATGGCCCGTCGCGTAGCCCGCCTTTTGCAATGCCTCGGCCACCGTGATTTCATCCTTCCGCAGCGTGTGCCCCCATTGAAAACAGCCCATTCGATTCGGATGCCGCCCCGTAAGAACACTCGCCCGCGTGGGCGAACACACCGGCGCGGCGGCATAAAACCGATTAAACCGCAGCCCCGTATTCGCCATCGCATCAAACACCGGCGTCTTTAAAACCGTGTGGCCCATGTAACCCATATCCCCCCAGCCTTGGTCATCGGCCATGGCGAGGATGATATTTGGGCGCTTGCCAGCCTCCATAGACATGCTCAAGCAAACTAAAATTGCTGACACTAAAATCGTTTTCATTTTTTTGTTTTAATTTTCAGGTTTTCAAATTTACTAACCGGCATCGCCTTCAGATTGCCATCCCAGCCGCCATCCACGGATTTGCCGTCCGCACAATACAATTGCTTGTTGTTCGGACCGCGCAAGACTCCATAGCCGCAATTGAAATTGTATTTGCCGGCCACTTCAAACTCTGGTGTCACCTTGAGCAGCACGTTTCCATAACAGGCAAACCACCAGTGCCCCTGCGCGAAAGCGGCGGCTTGGATGCCCATGCGTGTCCATCCACTCTTGATGACATGGCGCTTCCGGAACTTGAATTCCTCGTCGTACTCGTACACGTAATTTTCCTGCACCCCATCCGGCAACCCGCCGACCACGATGAAGCGGCCGTTCTTCACCGCGATGCCACCCGCCCCGTGCTTCACCTCCGGCACCTTGTGTTTGGACAGCAGCGACAGGTCGCGCCCGCTATAAACGTAAACCCAGTTGTCCGCGTTGCCTTTCGGGTCATTGAACGCGCCGAAGTTCACCGCGCAATACACCTTGCCCGCCGCGAAGCAAACATCGCCGTGATGACTGGGCACCGCGATTTTCTTCAGCACCTTTCCCTGCGGGTTCGTCTTCACCAGCGCCTGCGTGAAGCTCCAGAAAAAATTACCTGCGCTGCCCCGGCACACGCCCTGCAAATGCGCCGGGTACTTTCCCTCGCACACAACCGTGGCCGGAGATATTTTTGGCTTGTTGGCGTCCGTTCCCGGCTTGCGGTACTTGGACAAGTCAAATTCGGTACGCGTGCCCTTCATGCGGGCGAGCTCCTTTTCCAGTTGCGCGCGAACGGTTTTCTGGGCGGCGTTTAATTCGCCTGGACTCAATGGATTCTTCTCCAAAACGTCCACGCGCACATTGAAGAATTCGCCGGTGGGGTACAGCTTCCAATCCGCCGTGCGGGCAAATTCCTGCCCCTTCATGCCGCCATTGCGCGCGTACCAGCAATAGCTCACCTGACGCGCCGGCTGCCCGCCCCTGAGATGGCCAAGGAAACTGATGCCATCAATCTTTTGTTCCACCTTCGCCCCGGCAACCTCGGCAATCGTGGGAAGGATATCACTAAAATTCACGATGGCGCGCGTGGTCTGCGCGGGCTTAATCGTGCCCGGCCAACTGACAATGAACGGCACATGATTGCCCGCATCCGGCATACTGCCCTTGCCGCCCTTTATCACGCGACCATTCATCACGCCCGTCACGCGGACCGCCGTGCCATTGTCGCCGGTAAAAATAATCAGCGTCTTTTTGCTCAAGCCCTCCGCTTCCACCTTGGCGACAATCTTGCCGACAATCTTGTCCACATAACTCACCATCTCGCGAAAATATTTCGGGTGCTTCTGCGTCATTCCGCCGCCTTCCCAGCCCTTGGACTTCGGATCCCAATCCTTGCTGTCCGGCGTGGGCTCGAAGGGCCAATGCGGCAGGATCATCGGGTAATAGCCGAAGAACGGCCGATCCTTATTGCGCCCGATGAATTCGCACAGGTAATCGCTCACGATGTCCGGGCCGTATTTGCCGGGATAATCGATCGCCTTGCCGTTTACCTCCATACCCGGATTCGGATACCGCGCTGGCCGGCGCGTGAGCTGCCACAGGCAATATTCGTCAAAGCCAAACTTGTTCGGGGCCGGCATGCCGCCCTCGAGCTGCCATTTGCCGACAACGCACGTTTTATAACCCGCCTCCTTCATCACGTGCCCAAACGTCCGCGCCTTGGGATCGAGAATGCCGAACCGAATATAATTCCGTTGATTATAAATCCCCGTCATGATCTGCACCCGGCTCGGCGTGCAAATGGGCTGGGCGTAGCCGTGATCAAACCGCATCCCCCCCGCCGCCAGCTTGTCAAGGTGCGGCGTGTGATAATGATCCTTCGCGCCTTTCGCGGCTTTCGGATAATTATACTTCGCGATTACCTCCCGATACGCGCTCACACATTCCCACCCCATATCATCGGCCATGATGAGGATGACATTGGGTTTGTCCGCGGCCGAAGCCGCCCACCCGAACAAAAAAAGCGCAACCGCAATTCGCATAAAAGCCATGCGCGAACCTAAAATGAAAACCCCGCCAGCGCGAGCGGAAAGACTCACCTATTTGTTGTAAACTTCCGGCGTAAAAATCAACGCGACCATCCCGCCTTGATTTGACGCGCCAGTTCTTTTTCAAAGGCGGCCACCAAATCGGGTTTTTGCAGCCAGAGATTCTTGGTTTCGCCGATGTCAACCGTCAGATTGTAAAGCTGCCCGCGCGGGCCGCCGGGGACGGGTTGCTCGCGGCGCGGGTTGGAGAAGCCACCGGAGCCAAGGAAGGGAATGTATTTCCAATCGCCCCGCCGGAAGGTGAGCTTCTTGGGATTGCTGCCGGTGATGAGTTGTTGGCGCGCGGTTTTCTTTTTGCCGACCAACACCGGCAGAAAATTTTCGCTGTCCCCGCCCTCATCATCGCCGAGGGCGCGGCCGGTGATTGCCGCGAAGGTGGCCAGAAAATCCGTTTGGCAAATGAGCGCGTCACTCACCGCACCAGCCTTCACCGTGCCCGGCCAGCGGACGAGGAAGGGCATCCGATGGCCGGCCTCCCACGCATCGGCTTTCATCCCGCGCAACGGCGTGACCGCGCTGTGGCCGAAGCGTTTTGTGTCCGCCGGATACCACACGGGGCCGTTGTCGCTGGTGAAAATGACGAGCGTGTTTTTTGCCAGTTTTGTTTTGTCCAGTGCACCGAGGATTTGGCCGACGGTGTTATCGACCATCGCCACAAAATCGCCGTACATATTGTTGGTGCGTTCATTGAATTTTTTGGTGGGCAGCCACGGCGTGTGCGGCGCGGGCAACGCAACGTACAGGAAGAACGGTTGCACTTTCCCTTTTCGCCCCTCGAGATATTTCACCGACTCCGCCGTGAACCGCGGCAACACTTCGGCGTGCTTGAAGCCCGGCGCAATCGCACCGCCCCGCCAAAACTCGCCTTGAATGGGACTCCACCCTTCCGTGTTGCGAGCACCGATTTTTTCCGTGGGCGCCGCCACCGCCTTGCGTCCGCTAATATAATAGTACGGCACAATATCCAGCGAATGCGCGATGCCAAAGTACGAGTCAAACCCGCGGTCCACCGGTCCGCCCGGCAGCGGCTTGGTGAAAATATAATTCGGCCCGCCATCGAACCCAAGATGCCATTTGCCGACCATCGCCGTCGCATACCCCTCCCCGCGCAGGGCCGAGGCGATTGTGGTGCGGCCCTTCGCAATAATGGCGCGGCTGCGCCAGTTCAAATTCGCCCGATGCGGATAGCGCCCCGTCATCAGCCCATACCGGGTGGGCACACAAAACGACGCCGGCGCGTGGGCATCGGTGAACCGCATCCCTTCCCGCGCAATGCGGTCGATGTTCGGCGTGGGAATTTTTGATTTGGAATTATAACACCGCGCATCGCCGTACCCCATATCATCGGCCAGAATGAGCACAATGTTCGGCAAAGAATCCTTCGCGGAAGTCGCGAGAGCAATGAACAAAAAAATATGAGCAAACAAACAGCGCATCCGCGATTGAAGCATTGCAACTCGGGATGAGCAAGACACGGATTTCACGGATGTTCACGGATTAAAACCATCCGTGCGAATCCGTGAAATCCGTGTCTCAATTATGCGACAGCAACTCCTTCGCGGCCACAGCGATGTCAGCACGCTCGTCATCAGTCACTTCGTGCAGCAACGGCAGGATCGGGCCCGTGTCGCCGATGCCGACCTCGGCCACTGCAGCGTGGAGGACTCGGATGGGATTGATGCCGTTGCGGAGGTTTTCAAGGGGGGCAAAGGTCTGGCGGAGGGATTCGGCGGTTTCGTAATCGCCCGCTTTCAGCGCGGCCAACATTTTCATCGATAGATTCGGGGCCACGCACACGCAACCGCTGGTGAAACTTTGCACGCCAAAATCACGGAGGTGCACGATGGCCGGTTGCTCGCCGATGCCACTGACGATGCGTTGCGGATCAACGCAATCCACGAGCTGGCGGAGGTAATCGTCCTTTGCCGAGTCGTCGCGGACGATGGCGTATTTAATCCAGTTCACCACGCCGTCGTCCATCAGCGCGCGCGCGTGTTCGGGCTCGAGGTAGCCTTCGAATTTTATATAAAGCACGATGGGTTTCCCGTAGGCCTCTGCGAATTTGCGAATGCCGGTGGCGACGCCTTCGGGTGTGGCGATGTCGCGCGCGGGCAACACCATGGCGGTGGGAAAATCAAAATCGCGCAGCACCGCGGCTTGGTCAAGCGAGGTACCAAAGGCGGGGCCGACGGAGGGGAGGACCGTGGTGTCCACGCCGGCGGCATCGCGCAACATCGCCAGCGTGTCCGCGTACTCGGCGAGGGCGATGTGGTAAAACAGCGCGTTGCCACCATAGAGCAGCGTGCGAACGCCGCCGGCCTCGAGATGGTGAATCACCTTCGCGTTTTCCTTGGCACAAATTTTCAGTGCCGCATCCCGCGCCAACGGCGGCACGGCGATGATCGAGCTGGCCAGCATCCCGGGGGTGATGGGATTGGTGTTCATCAAAAAATCGGCGGCTCGGGCGGGGCGGGGCCGTGTTGCAGAAAATCGAAGTCGCAACCCTCGTGAGCCTGCGTGACGTGGTTGATGTAAAGCTGGCCGTAGCCGCGGGCGTACTTGGGCGCGGGCTTTTTCCATCCGGCGCGGCGGATTTCCATTTCTTCATCGCTCACGTGCAGTTGGATTTTTCGGCTGGGCACATCGAGTTCGATTTCGTCGCCGGTTTGCACAAACGCCAGCGGACCGCCGATGTGGCTTTCGGGCGAGAGATGCAGCACGCACATTCCGTAACTGGTTCCGCTCATTCGGGCATCAGAAAGGCGCACCATATCACGCACGCCTTCCTTCAATAACTTATCCGGGATGGGCAGCATGCCCCATTCGGGAAAGCCCGGTGCGCCCTCGGGGCCGGCGCTGCGTAGCACGAGCACGGTGTCTTTTGTGACGTCGAGGTCGGGGTCATTGAGGCGCGCCTTGAGGTCGGGATAATTATCAAACACCAGCGCGGGGCCACGATGGGTGAAGAGCGTTTGGGCGGCGGCAGCGGGTTTCACCACGCAACCGTGCGGGGCAAGATTGCCGCGCAACACAAAGGTGCTGCCCTCGGCGGCAACGGGATTGTCTGGCGTGCGGATGACGTCGTCGTCAATCAATTCCGAGTCCGCAATATTTTCGGCAATCGTGCGGCCGTTGACGGTCACGCAATCGCCGTGGAGTTGATCACCGAGCTGCACCATCAACGCGCGCAATCCGCCGGCGTTATAAAAATCCTCCATTAAATATTTGTCGCCGTTGGGGCGGATGTTGGCGAGTACGGGTGTGGTGCGCGAGAGACGGTCGAAATCTTCCAGCGAAATATCAATCCCCGCCCGGCGCGCGAGGGCAATGATGTGCACAATGGCGTTGGTGGAGCCGCCGATGGCCATGTCCACCGTGATGGCATTCTCGAAGGACTCGCGCGTAAGCAGGTCTGATGGTTTCAAATCTTCCCAAGCCATTTCCACAGCACGTCGGCCACAGGTAGTGGACATTCGGTGATGCTCGCTGACCACCGCCGGAATACTCGATGCACCCGGCAGCGTGAAGCCCAGCCCTTCGGCGATGGCTCCCATCGTCGACGCCGTGCCCATTGTCATGCAATGACCCGGCGACCGGCCGATGGCGTTTTCGAATTTTACCCATTCTTCATCACAAAGATTGCCCGCGCATCGTTCCGCCCAAAAATCCCAAACCGAGCTGCCGCTGCCGAGCGTCTCCTTGCCCCAACGCGCCGTCAACATCGGTCCCGCCGGCAAAAACAGCGTGGGGATGTCCGCTGAGATAGCGCCCATCAGCAACGCCGGCGTCGTCTTGTCGCAACCGCCCATCAACACCGCCGCGTCGATGGGATGACACCGCAGCACCTCCTCCGCTTCCATCGAGAGCAGGTTGCGATAAAGCATCGTTGTGGGCTTCATCAACATTTCACCCAGCGACATCACCGGCACTTCCACAGGAAATCCGCCCGCCTGCCACACACCCTGCTTCACTTTCTCGGCGCGCTCGCGCAAATGTGAGTGGCACGTATTCAAGTCGCTCCAAGTATTGAGAACGCCAATGACCGGTTTCCCGCGGAAATCATTGTCCGCCCAGCCCATCGCCTTCACCCGCGCCCGATGCCCAAGTGCCCGCACATCATCCGGTGCAAACCACCGCGCACTGCGGAGGTCATCGGGAGTTTTAAGAGTAACAGATTTCTTTTGCATAAAAATGGATGCGGATTTGTAGCGGAAACATAAGTGTGGGGCGATTTAATTCACCACAGAGGGCGCCGGGATGAAAAGGCAGTGTGCTTTCTCTAAATTTGCGACGGCCTAGTTACAAAGTTTACTGAGGATCCTTGGTCTCGAAGAATATTTTCCCATCGTGATCGGTGACATGGAGATCCAATTTTATCTTCGATCCATCAGGATCAGTAATTTCCACTGTGCCAGTGTATTTGTTCCCCTCTCGTTTTTGCAGAGATAAGCTGCCAATCACTGCACCTTTGGTTTGGGAGTTCAAATCGAGTTTATGGCGAAGAGCCTTTCTGGTTTCTGGCTCGATTCTTTCCACGGTCATAACTTCCTTTAACTCCCATTTAATTTCAAAACGACCCATGCGAGGGCCAAGCTCTTCTTCTCTCATGAACGCGTTCCAATAGTCCTCCCAAATTAAGCCATAACTGGCGGTAATAGTGCCTGCAATTCCCCCTTTTGATCCATCCGGATTGGTGACTTCAAATGTGCAGGCAAAATCCATGTGCCCTCCGCCCAAGACCTTATCATGAACTTCCTTGATCAGTTTTAACTCAACGCTGTCGATGCTTATACCGGGTCTTGAATCACTTAAATCTTCACCGACAAATGTTTTCAATTCCTCGATATCCACCTGAGGTGGCGGCCAAAAACGGATGAAGGCAAAAAGCAGGGTGTAGAAAATCAGCACGCCATAGATAATCTTCTTCAGTAAGCCCATTTTCTTGGGGGCGGATTTCGCTTTTTCCTCGTCCTTAACGGGTTCCTGAGAAGGTGCAGATTCCACCGAAGCCATCAACTCCGACATTGGAACCGGGTCTTCAATCCCCTCATGTGTAGCCAAGTCACCCGACTGGAGGTTGCCTTCAGCCAGTTGTTCGCGGACCTGATCCAAGGAAAAAGGGCCGCGCTTCTCTTCACCTCTGATAATGAAAATCTGCACCGCGATGATTGTAACAATGTTCTGTCCCGCAAAGAAGTCCGTTGGCCCTTTTTAGCTGGTTTCACGCCTTCCTCCATGCCCCAGCGATATATGAACAGTTTTTTTGTTCGCTAAAACCCCTTATTTCCCCTAAACGAACCGCGTTCCATGGCGTTTATTCACGACGATTTTCTTTTGAACAATGAGCCGGCGCGGCGATTGTACCACGAGTACGCGGCGAGTGAGCCGATTTTAGACTACCACAATCACCTCCCGCCGACGGAGATTGCGGGCAATCGGCAGTTCGCCAATCTCGGTGAGGTTTGGCTCGAAGGCGACCACTATAAATGGCGGGCCATGCGCGCCAATGGCGAGACGGAGGCGGTCATTACCGGCGGTGCGGACGCCAAGGATAAGTTTCTCGCATGGGCGCGCACGGTGCCGCATACGCTGGGCAATCCGCTGTATCACTGGACACATCTGGAATTGGCTCGCTACTTCGGCATCACCGAATTGCTGAGTCCGGACAATGCCAAGGCGATTTGGGAGCAGACCACCGAACGCCTAGCCGAACCGGAGCTTTCCGTGCACGGCATTTTGGATCAATTCAAAGTGCGCGGGCTTTGCACCACCGATGATCCCGCCGAACCGCTGCACGATCATCAGGCCATCGCTGCGCTCGGCATTCGCACCAAGGTGTACCCCACCTTCCGCCCTGATAAATCGTGGAGTGTCGACAACCCCGAAGCCTTCAATGCTTGGGCCGACAAACTGGCTGCCGCCAGCGACACATCCACGG
The DNA here is from genome assembly GCA_964548235.1 of uncultured Verrucomicrobiota bacterium. Classification (GTDB taxonomy): domain Bacteria; phylum Verrucomicrobiota; class Verrucomicrobiia; order Limisphaerales; family UBA1100; genus JACNJL01. The sequence continues at coordinate 9,022 of CAZJRV010000014.1, read as the reverse complement.
ATTCCTTGGCCGGATTCCTCGCCGCACTCGAAAAGCGCGTGGACGATTTTCACGCCATTGGCTCGCGCTTAAGTGATCATTCGTTCCCGTTTTGTTTTGATGACTTCCCCACCACCGCCGAAGCCGAGCGCATCTTTGATGCTGCCCGCGCGGGCAATCCTGCCTCGCCTGCCGAGCAACGCCAGTTCGGCGCGCACGTGATGGAGCACTTGGGCAAACTCTACGCCTCTCGAAGCTGGGCAATGCAACTACACATCGGCCCATTGCGAAATAACAACACGCGCCTGCTCAATGCCCTCGGCCCGGACATCGGCTGCGATTCCATCGGTGACTGGCCACAAGCCGCCCCGCTGGCCACGTTTCTCGATCGGCTCGATCGCGACAACGCGTTGCCCAAAACAATTTTGTACAACAACAATCCGATGGACAATTTAACCTTCGCCACAATGATCGGAAATTTTCAGGGTGATGTGCCGGGGAAGATCCAGTTCGGCAGCGGCTGGTGGCACGCCGATCAACAGGAAGGCATGGAATGGCAACTCAGCGCGCTAGCCAATACCGGCCTGCTCTCGCGCTTCATCGGGATGCTCACCGACTCGCGCTCCTTCCTCAGCTTCCCGCGCCACGAATACTTCCGCCGCACCCTCTGCAATCTCGTAGGCGAATGGATGGCCACCGGCAAGCTGCCCGACGATTACAAACTCGTTGGCACCATGATCAACCGCATCTGTTACCGGAACGCCGCTGACTACTTGAGTTTGGAACTGGATGGATGAGATACAAATTTCACGGATTTCCACGGATTCAAAAATAAATAATCGGTGTTCATCCGTGAAAATCCGTGTCTAAAAAACCATGGCATGCCTGCCGTTGCGCGCGTATCGTCCGCGCATGAGTTTGGCGGGACAAAATGCACTGGTAGTTGGCGGCGGCTCGGGGATGGGTGAGGCGATCGCGCTGGCGCTGTCGGCGGCGGGTGCGCGCGTGGCCATTGCAGGGCGGCGGGCGGAGAAGCTGGAAGCGGTTGCCGCGCAAGCGGACAATGAAATTAAAACCAAAACCACCGACGTGGGTGAGCGCGAGAGTGTGCGCGAGTTGTTCGAGTGGTTTGCCGGTGAATTCGATCAGCTGCAGTTGCTGGTGAACTGCGCGGGCGTGAATGTGCCCAAGCGCTCGATGGGCGAGTTATCGCCGGACGATTGGGACAAGCTTTTGCGCATTAATGCCACTGGCGCTTTTCATTGTATGCATTTCGGGCTGCCATTGATGCGACCTCACAAGGACGGGTTGGTCATCAACATTTCATCCATCGCCGGTTTGCGTGCGAGCCATCTCGGCGGCGTGGGCTACAATGCCAGCAAGTTTGCCATGAACGCGCTGGGCACTTCCGCCGCGGGCGATGAGCTGCCCAACAACATCCGCATCACCACCATTTGCCCCGGCGAAGTGGACACGCCCATCCTCGATGACCGCCTCGAACCGCCCAGCGCCGAGCATCGTGCCACTATCCTGAAACCCGCCGACGTGGCCGCCATGGTTCTCGCCGTCGCCAAGCTGCCGCCCCACGCGCACGTGCCGGAGCTGACCATCAAGCCGACTTCACAGTTGTTCGTTTAAACGCTGGCCGCTCTTTCCATCGATTCCATCAATGCCGTGCAGTCCATTTTCAATGGAGTGTTCCGGATAAAATGATGGCATTTATTCACAAGTTCTGCTAACCAAAGACAACGGCACCGCGCTGGCCGGCTGGTTTTTAATGTTTGCCCGCAAACAGATCGACATCAGTTACCGCGACTTGACCGCGGCCTTGGGCTATTGCCTGTGGCCCACCTTGAGCCGGCAACGCCTTGAGGCGGGGCTCGCGCGGCTTTGGTCCGAGGACGACGACACGGTGCCCGCGCTTTCCGTCCGCACTGCCTTCGATTGCTGGTTGGCCACCCAAAATCTTCCACGCGGCAGCGAGGTCATTGTCAGCGGCATCAACATCCCCGACATGGCCCGTATCCTCGAGCATCACGGGCTGCAGATGGTGCCGGTGGATGTGGACCTTGCCACGATGGAAATCCTCGCCGACGAATTGGAGGACGCCATCACCCCCCGCACGCGACTGGTGCTTTTGGCGCACCTCTTCGGCTCGCGCATGGACATGGAGCCGGTTTTTGAAATCACGCGGCGCCATCCGCGCATCCTCGTGGTGGAAGATTGCGCGCAGGCGTTTGATGGCTGCACCGGTTATCGCGGGGATGCCCACAGCGATCTCAGTTTATTCAGCTTTGGCGCCATCAAAACCGCCAGCGCACTCGGCGGCGCCCTTGCCCGCGTGCGCGATGCCGCCGTGCGCGAACGAATGCGCGCGATGATGGCCGAGTATCCCGCGCAGGGGCGCGCTTATTTTTTCAAACGCGCCCTGAAATTTGCCGCGCTCAAAACGCTTGGCCTGCACTGGATTTACACCGCCTTCACCCAAGCCTGCGGAATGTTTGGAGTGGATTACGATTTGCTCGTCGTCAACGCCGTGCGCGGATTTCGCGGTGACCTCATTCCGCTCTTGCGCCGTCAACCCGCCCTGCCACAGCTGGCATTGTTGCGGCGACGACTGCGACGGTATCCGCGTGCGCGCCTCGAAGCCCGACGTCAGGCCGGCCTGCGCGTCAACCAACAATTGCCCACGCCCGCCCGCTGCGTTGGCCACGCCAATGCACACAACACGTGGTGGCTCTTTCCGGTTTACACGGATCACAAATCCGAACTGGTTGACGCCCTGCGCGCCGAGGGTTTTGATGCCACCGCATCCTCATCCCAACTCTGCGCCATGGAAGGCGAAGACGGCCCGGCGGCCGATTGCGAAGATTTTATGGACGGCACCGTGTATGTGCCCGTGTACGCTGGCATCCCCAATGACGCCCTTGACCGCCTCGCCGTCATCCTCCATGAACACGCCTGCGCCGCCACACCAATGCCCGTCGAGGAATCGGAAGCCGAACTGGAACCGGCCATCCTTGCAAAGTAACCATTCCCGAAAAAGCCTGACTCCGGGCCGCATTTGGTTTTCAATCCGCGCCGATGCGCGAGATTGGTGTGTTTACAAACGAACAGGAAGCCCGACGGCTGGGCGATTACCTGTATGCCAAGGGCATCCCGAATGATCTCGATGAGGACGATGGCGGGTGGTCACTGTGGATTCACGATGACGACCAGCTCGCCGAGGCCACTGCCGAGCTGGAAACCTTCCGCGCAAATCCGGACGACCGCCAATACGCCGAGGGCGCGCGCCAGGCCGCCGCGCTGCGGAAGGAGGAAGCCGCCCAAGACGTCCGCGCCGCCAAGCGCCAAGTGGACGTGCGCACACAGGTGTTTGGGCAAAGCCCGATGGGCACGCCGTACTTCACGTTTTTGTTAATGGGCCTGTGCGTGCTGGTGCAATTCCTGAAGGTTGCGGAAAAGGATGTTTCGCACCTGCACATTTCAGGCATCGACCTCTCCGCCCAGACCAAAAGCCAAATGTCCCGCGGCGAACAGGCGCAGTACCGCGTGAAGAATATTTTCCTGCCGGAAATCACCGGCCAAAAGGTGCAGCTCAAGGATGGCGAAAAAGTCGTGGGGCAAGGTCAGATTTGGCGGTTGGTGACGCCGATGCTGCTTCACTTCGGCTGGATGCATTTTCTTTTCAACCTTTACTGGCTGTATTTTTTGGGAGGCGGAATGGAGGGTCGACTGGGCACAGGGAAGTTTTTAATTTTCATCCTGCTCGCCGCCGTGTTTTCCAACCTCGGCCAATACCTGCTTTCCGGCCCCAACTTTGGCGGGATGTCCGGCGTCAACTACGGGCTCTTCGGCTACCTGTGGATTCGTGGCAATCGCGATCCCAGCTTTGGCCTGCAACTGGATCAAGGCACCATTATGATGCTCCTCATTTGGTTTGCCATTTGCTTCACCGGCCTTGTCGGCCCCATCGCCAACACCGCCCATACGCTGGGGCTAGTGGTTGGCGTCGCCGCCGGCTGGCTCGCCGCCCAACGGGCAATGCGGTAAACACAATTATTGAGCCGCAGATTTCAGACACGGATTCCACTGATTCACACGGATTTTTCCATCTGTGAAAATCCGTGTCCCTCATCGTGCGGTGCTGAATTTGTATTGAGTGCCGCCCACGGTCACGTTGGGCGGGCGTTTGGTTTTCTCGAACCAATCGTAGCCGGTTTTGAGATTGCGCCATTCACCGATCCATTTGGAGCGTGCGTGGCGTTTCATGTTTGCCTCGGTCATTCGAAACGGAAAACAGTGCACGCGAAAAAACCGCTGCCCACCCTTCAACGCCGCATCGCACAACGAATAGATTTCCTCAATGAACGGATCAGTCATCGCATAACATCCAATGCTCACGCAATTGCCGTGGACCATCAACGCGCTGCCGGTGCGCCCGTGGGCGCGGTCGTAGGTGTTTGGGTAACCGAGATTAAAGGATAAATGAAACCGGCTGCGGGGATTCATCCGTGAACGCGGCACAAAATAAAATCCTTCCGGCGCTTGCCCATCGCCCTCCTTCAGCTTGGGCCCTAGTTTGCCGGAGAATTTGCAAATGGCCCAAGTCTTGAAAAGTTGAAATTGTTTGCCATCATCCACCCACAGCTCTAGCTGTTTCTCCTCTTTGAAAATGCGGATGAACACCGGCGCACCCCAACGCAGTTTCTTGGCCGCCAACGCCTTTTCCAACGCGGGTTTCACCCGCTGAGCCGCCGCTGCAGAACGATCCACCCGAGGCCCATACGCCCAAGCGATCACCCCCAATGCACCCAACAAAAGCATACCCACAATCCACCGTCCCGCCATCATTCTGTGAAGCTAGTGCTACCCCAAAACTGAATCGAGTCGAAATTGTTCGCAAGGGAGGGACGAATTCCATCTCGTCCGTTTTCTTTTTATTGCCACTGAGGCACAAAGAACACAGAGAGATAGGGCGAGCTCTCCGAGCGCGCCGTGGCGGTTTCGGAGAAACTGCCCTACCATTCCAACCTCTGTGTAAATCCGTGAAATCCGTGTCTCAAAAATTGGGGCAAGGTGGAACTTGCTCCTCCCAGTTACCGCGCGGGTACAGTTTCATCCGGCAATTTCTTGCCATTACCGAAAATGTGGCGTTCCAAAAATAATCCAACCTGTATGTCGGTCATCGCGCGCCGGAGGCCGTGGCCGCCGTTTTCCACGGTGATGAGTGTCGATTCGACACCGACTTTTTTTAGGGCAGCGTGAAAGATAACCGATTGCGAAAAGGGCACGGTTCGGTCGCTCGTGCCGTGGATGATGAGGTGCGGGGCGTCGTCCTGGGTCACGTGCGTGAGCGGTGAGGCTTGCAGACTTTTGGCTTTGGCCGATTGGAGGGGCGCGCCGATAAGCCGACTCTCAGGCGAAGTAGGCGCGTTTTGTTTCTCGCCCATTTGTAAAAGTGCGGTCGGACCAAACAAATCGATAACGCATTTCACGCGGCTGGATTGGTCGAGGTGCGGGCCAAGTTTGCCTTCGAGTTCCTTCACGCCGCCGCTGGTGCCGAGCATCGCTACGAGATGCCCGCCCGCTGAGGAGCCGATAACGGCAATGCGGTCGGGATCTAGGTTGTGTTTTTTTGCATTCGCACGAATCCACCGGATGGCCGCCTTGCAATCGTGAATCTGCGCCGGCCATTGCGCCTCGCCCGTGAGCCGATAGCCGATGGACACGCCAGCGAACCGCCCCGGCCGAATGTAGCCGGCGATTTGGTTGGCGCCGCCGCTCTTATGGCCACCGCGCCAGCCGCCCCCGTGAATGCACACCAACACCGGCAGCGGCTTGTTGTCGGCGCGCTTTTCGGGCAACAGCAAGTCCAGCATTTGCCGCGGATTTTTCGTGTCGGCATACGGGAGGTCACGCGACACTTTCACGCCCGATGGCGCGGACGGTGGTTTTGCCGGACGCTTCAAAAACGCCAAATGCTCCGCCAGCGAGATGGCACCATCTCCATTGGCGTCTGCACGATTGAAATTGCGTCTGGCATTTTTCGGCACCTCCGACAACACGAGCTTGCCGTCCCCGTTTTTATCCCAACGCTTGAATAACCCCTCCGGCGAACGTTGTTGTGCCATTGCCGGCAATGCGAGCGCCAGCAACATCACTGTTGTAAAAAATCCGCTCATTGAAATTCTGTACGCGTTTATCATGATCGTTTCAGGAGTGAGATTTGGTTAAATATTTTGTCAGCGTCGGCCTGTAAAACAGACGTGCCGTAAGCATGGGTTTCCTTATTTCTCAATTGGCACGCTCTTAAGCCACCCAAGTGCTGCGAGGAATTTGTCCATCTTGACAATCGTATCGGGGTAGTGATTGCCGGGTTTGCCTTTGTTGAAAAATCCATGCGGCTGGTCCTTGTACAGATGCAACTCGCTGCGGCTGCCGACGGCTTTCATCAACCGATCGTATTCCCGGCCGGTGGCCGCGGGGATGAGTTTGTCTTTCGTGCCGAGAAACACAATCGTGGGCGGCGCGCCTTTTCGGATATTATGCATTGGCGAAATTTCTTTCCAACGCGGCTGCACGCGGCTGTAGCCGTATCCATTTTTGCTATTATCATAAACCGGATTAAACAACACGAGCGCGTTGGGCTTGCTGCTGATTTTTAAGTCCTCGCCTTTTTCTTCCAGCCCGGGGCAATTGCCAACTGCCGCAGCCACGTGACCGCCCGCCGAACCACCACCGGCCGCAATGCGAAGGGGATCGATGTGAAACTTGGCCGCATTGGCGCGCACCCAGCGAAGGGCGGATTTGCCGTCGGCCACGCATTCGAATGGCGTCGTTTTGTGGCGGCTTTTCACGCGGTACTCGGCGGTGATGGCCACCATGCCGCGCGCGGCGAGGTGACGGCAATGCGGCTCGAATTGTTTCGGTGTACCCCCATTCCAGCCGCCGCCGAAGAAAAACAGAATCGCCGGCAGCTTGCCGCCCGAGGGCAGATGTTGCGGCTCGAATATGTGCAGGAACAATTTGGCGTCACCCACTTGCTTGTATTGAACGGCCTTTGCGCCATCAAACTTCACCAATTGAGCCGACGCCACAAGGGGCAACGCGATTAGTGTGAGAAGGATTTTTTTGTTCATTGTTTTGAGGTTGGGACCTGGGAAGTGCGGTTTTCTCTTTGAGATGGTCAATGCGATTACGGAATTCACTATTGAACCGCCAAGGCGCAAAGACGCCAAGTTTTTTTGCACAAAAAAAAGCGGGCCGAAGCCCGCTGTGAATCTCTGTGTTCTCTGTGCGTCGGTGGTAAAAATCAATTCACCGGCTTCTTCAGTGCCTCGCGGATGGCGTCGTGGTGGCGGGACATGTAATAGAAGCTTTGCTTGCTGCTGCGTTCGCCGAGGCAGAATTGGAACTCGATGCGATAACCGCCGCGCGGCCAGGTGGGGCCGTTGAGCGCCAGCGCGTTGACGACGGTGCTGATGCTTTGGCCGGGCTTGAGCGTGACGGCCGCGGTGGGGCGCATCAGGCCGATGGAGCCGGGCACGGTGTAGGGTTTGCCCTGACAAAGAATGACGAGGCTTTCCTTCCACAGAATGCGTTTACCGGACTGGCGCAGGGCATCGATGGTCACGGGCTTGTCGGTGGGATTGGTGACGATGATCTTGTATTGGCCGTCGCCATCGGGGTTGGTCCACTTGATGGCCTTGGTGGGCGGCACCTTGGCAACGGCAAACTGCACGGCACTGCCCGCCAATAACGCTGGCCGGCCGGTGACGGAGCAGCTGTGCTTGATCTCCATCTTCTGTGACTTGGGCCAGGCGCGTTCCTTTTGCGCGGCCCACGGCGAGGTGAGTTTGCCATCGGCTTGGGTCCAGCCCATTGGCATTTCGCAAGCCAACTGAATGGCGGCCAGTTTCTTTGCATCCACCGCTTCCACAGCCTCGATGCGCAGACCGCCGCGCACGTTGGAGGCAGCCACGATCACTTTGCCATTCGGGTAGATCGGCTTTTGCATTTGGCGCGCGGAATGGTTGGCGGTGATCTGTGCGCCCACCTTGAGGTCGCCTCGCATCACGCCTTCCACATCAATGGTCAGAGTGTTGTTGTAAATCGGCGGAAGCGAACGGGCTGTAGGGCCTTGTTTGATGTTGGAGATCGTGCCGGTGAGCACAATTTGTTTCTCAGCCCACTTGACCGGCTGCGGGTTGGCGGGGCCGCGCCCGGGGAAACGGCCCGGAAGGCGTCCGGGAAAAGGACGCCCGCCCGGCAACGGCTGCACGCCCGGTTGGCCCGGCGTGGGAAGCGGCACCAGCGGCCTGCGCGGCGGCTCATCGGTCCAACCTTCGAATGGAGCCAAAAAAAGATTCAGGCCAAAAAGTGCAAAAAATAGGGTTTTTAAGGTCAATTTCATGGGGTATCAGACGGGTTAACGGTTGATTTGCTCCGTGGTTTATCACGATTGAATGGATTTTACAGGACAAAAACCGCGCTCGCCGGGCATCGATGTTGAACGTTTGTGCGGCGGTCATTATCATCGGCGCTCGCATGAAGGCGTTGCTCCTTGAGAATTACAAAAAACTGACAGTCACGGAAATGCCCGAGCCGGAGGTGGGCACGAGCGATGTGCTGGTGGCCATCCGCGCGTGCGGGATTTGCGGGAGCGACATTCACGGGTTCGATGGCTCGAGCGGCCGGCGCATTCCGCCGCTGATCATGGGGCACGAGGCCAGCGGCGTGGTGGCGCGCACAGGCAGCGCGGTGACGTCGGTGAGCAAAGGCGATCGCGTGACGTTTGACTCGATGGTGTCCTGCGGCGAATGCAGTTTCTGCGATTCGGGCCAAATGAATTTGTGCGATGACCGCCGCGTGCTGGGCGTTTCGTGCGGCGACTATCGCCAGCACGGCTGCTTCGCTGAATACGCCGTCGTGCCCGAGCACATTATTTATCCGATGCCCGACAACCTCCCCTTCGAACACGCGGCAATGATTGAGCCGGTATCCGTCGCCGTGCACGCAGTGAAACGCACGCCCATCGCGG
>CAZJRV010000013.1:0-23725 GCA_964548235.1 uncultured Verrucomicrobiota bacterium | reverse complement strand
GCGTGGGCGTGGGCCGTGCGTTGGGACAACTCATCGTGCAATCGGGCATGGCGGACACCATCATTGCGCCTCTCGCGGCGGGAGTGGGCTGCATGTTTCTGCTGTATCATTACGCGCCCAAGCCGATGTGGATTTATGTGTTCGGCCACGAGTTCACTCACGCCGCTGCCACGATGGCGTGTGGCGGTCGCGTGAAGGGAATGAAAGTCACCAGCGATGGCGGCCACGTGTTGGTGACCAAAGACAATTTCTTCGTGAGCCTCGCGCCGTATTTTGTGCCTTTGTACGTGGGGCTGCTGTTGGCGGTGTTCGTGGGCGGTCGGGAGTTGTGGGGCTGGAGCGGGCCGTGGGTGTGGGGTTTGTTTTACTGGATGCTCGGCTTGGCGTACGCATTTCACGTGCTGCTCACTTGGCATATTTTGCACACGCGGCAATCGGACCTCACTTCACAGGGCTATTTGTTTTCCGCTGTCATCATTTTTCTGGGTAATGCAGGGGTTTTGCTGCTTGGTTTGCCGCATTTGCTCGATGGCCCCGATACGCTGGATGCCTTTAAAATGGCGGGCGCGGGCACGGTGGATGCCCTTCGCGATTTGGGCGCGCTTGCCACGTGGGCGTGGGCTGCTTGCAATTCAGCCTTGAATTAGCCGCCCTCTTCGTGCCGAATGCGCGCGACGAAATATGACGCTAAGCGAAATAGTACAGGCCGATCACATCGTGCCATCCCTGCAGGCCACCAATCGCTGGGAGGCGATTGATGAATTGGTTGATCAACTTGTGTCCAGCGGCGCCATCGCCGCCAAGGATCGCGAGGCCATCATTGATGCGGTTAAGAAACGCGAGAACTCGATGAGCACCGGCATCGGTTTCGGCATCGGCATCCCGCACGCTTCCACGGATCTTATCGAGGAAGTGGTCGGCGCATTGGGCCGCTCGGGCGAAGGCATCGATTTCGAGGCGCTGGATAATCAACCGGTGAATTTGGTGGTGCTGTTTCTCGTGCCGCAAGGCCAGTTTCAGAAACACCTGCACACGCTGGCGAACATCGCGAAGCTGTTGCACAACAAGGAGTTTCGCCAATCACTCGAGCAAGCGGGAGATGCCGAGGCCATCCAGCAAATCATCAGCCAACCGGCAAAACAATAACGCCCTTCCAAAAGACAAGAGAGTGATTCAGGGGCAAATCGAATCCCGCCTGCAAGCCGCCGTCACCGCCGTGCTGCCCGAGGCCGACGTGAGCCGCGTGCTCGTCCGGGTGTGTGCCGATGCCAAGCACGGCGATTTCCAAAGCAACGCCCTAATGGCGCTCGCCAAGCAACGGCGGATGAATCCCCGCCAACTTGCCGCCGACGTGGTGGCTCAGCTTGATGTCGCCGAATGGTGCGAGCCGGTGGAAATTGCCGGACCGGGTTTTTTGAATTTCCGTCTGCGGGCTGATGCGGTAAATGCCGCGCTGCAAACTGCCCTCGGCTGTGATTCACCGTTCATCAATTCCGCTGCCACACCGCGCACAGTGGTCGTTGATTTCAGCTCGCCGAATGTCGCCAAGCCAATGCACGTCGGCCACATTCGTTCCACCATTCTCGGCGACAGCCTCGCGCGCGTACTTCGCCTGCTCGGCCATCGCGTGGTGACCGATAATCACATCGGCGATTGGGGCACGCAATTCGGGATGCTGTTGCTCGGTTGGAAAACCCAACTCAACGAGACCGCGCTCACCGCCGATCCCATCGCCGAACTGGAGCGCATTTACAAACTCATCAACGGCGACGAGGCATTGCGCGAGGACGCGCGCGCGGAATTGGTGAAACTGCAAAATGGCGATGAGGAAAATCTCGGCATTTGGCGACGGATGATCGAGCTGTCGCAAGTGCAATTCGATCTCGTGTATTCGCGGCTCGCCATTGAGTTTGACGAAACGCTGGGCGAAAGTTTTTACAATCCAAAGCTCGCCGGTGTGGTAGAGGATTTAATTTCCCAAAAGATCGCCAAGGAAAGCGAAGGCGCGCTGGCGGTGTTTTTCCCAGATGACGCGCAACTTGCCGACAAACCTGCCATCGTCCGCAAACGCGATGGCGCGGCAAATTACACCACCACCGACCTCGCCACGCTACAGCATCGAATGAGCGAATGGGCGCCGGACGAAATCGTGTACGTCACCGATGGCCGTCAACAATTGCATTTTCAACAACTCTTCCAAATCTTCCGCCGTTGGCAAAGTGACGCAACGGTGTGCTTGGAGCACGTGTGGTTCGGCTCCATCCTCGGGCCCGATGGCAAGCCGTTCAAAACCCGCAGCGGGGAAGTGGTGCGATTGGCCGATCTACTGGACGAAGCGCAGGAGCGCGCCTACGCGGTAGTCAGCGAAAAGAACGCTGAACTCGACGAAACGCAACGACGCGAAATCGCCCGCGTGGTGGGCCTCGGCGCGCTGAAGTACGCCGATCTATCGAACAATCGCCAAACCGATTACCTTTTCAACTGGGACAAAATGCTCGCGCTGCAAGGCAACACCGCGCCGTATTTGCAATACGCGTACACGCGAGTGCGCAGCATTTTCCGAAAAGTCGATGCGCCCAATTTCAGCACCATCACCCTCGCCGTCACCGCCCCGGAAGAATTAGCGCTCGCAAAACATTTGATGAACTTCGGGGCAACACTGAAAATGGTGGCCGAAGATCATCGCCCAAATTTTCTGTGCAATTATCTTTTTGAACTCGCCGGCCACTTCAGTCGCTTTTACGAAGCGTGCCCCGTGTTGAAAGCCGAGGCCGAGGACGAACGGAATAGTCGGCTCGCGCTTTGCGAATTGACCGGTCGCGTTTTGAGAAATGGATTGGATGCGTTGGGGATCGAAGTTACGGAAGTGATGTAGCCCACCGGAACAACGCCGCATCATCCCCGCAATGCGTCACAGCGTCGGCCACAACCCCAAACCCTTCCCCATACGCCGGGCCGTTGGCCACGCACGCATCAGTTTTGCATTTTTTGATTTGGGCGCGGGCGGCGGCCACGGTTGATTTTCTGCCGCCATCCACTTCGTATTTCCAGCCGACCAAAACCGCATCGGGAAACCATTTGCGCAATGAATGGATAAGCTTAGGCGTGGACTTCAGCTCCAGCTTCAGCGAAGCGGTGGTGGGAATTTTGCCTTTGCGCGGGCGTTTCACGGTGAAGTCAGACACCGCCGCGACGTGATAAATTGCCTTCACCCGCAGGGCCGCCGCTGCCTCGAGTTGTTCGCGCAAATCCGCCGTGGTGTTGAACCGCACCACATGCACTTTTTTGCATTTGGGCGCGTGCACTGCGGTTTCCGAAAGCAACAGGGTGACGCGATGCCCCGCGCGCGCTAGCGCATCGGCCAAGCCGCAGCCGAGCCTGCCGGTTGAGTGATTGGTCAACCGGCGCACAGCATCGATCGGCTCCACGGTGGGGCCAGCGGTGACAAGACAGTGCATGGGGTTGAGGAATGTCCAATGCCCACGGCCCAATGTCCAATCTGAAATCGTATTTCGCAGATCTTCTCTTTACACTGCGCGCGTGAGCATGATTGTGGGCATTGACCTCGGCACCACGCGTTCCGCCATTGCCGTGGTGGAGGCGGGGATGGCCGGGTTGTTGGCGGACGCCGAGGGGCAACGGCTGCTGCCATCGGTGGTGTATTATCCGAAAGATGGCGCGCCGATCGCCGGTTGGCCCGCGCAACGCCAGCGCGCACTCGATCCCGCGCGCACGGTTTATTCCATCAAACGCTTCATCGGTCAACGCGCCGCCGACATTCCGGAATCCGAACGGCAAGTTGATTACACGCTAACGGGCAATCCGCTCGCGGTGAAATTGGGGGGAGAAGCGGTGTCGCCCGAGGCGGTGTCGGGGGAGATTTTGAAATCGGTCAAGGCGCGGGCCGAGTTGGTTTTGGAAACTGAAATCACGCGCGCGGTCATCACTGTGCCGGCTTATTTCAACGACGCCCAACGCCAATCTACCAAGCGCGCGGGCGAACAGGCGGGCTTCACCGTGGAGCGCATCCTCAACGAACCCACCGCGGCCGCGCTGGCGTGCGGGTTGGAAAAGCTGCCCGATGGTGCGCGCGTGGCGGTGTACGATTTGGGCGGCGGCACGTTTGATCTTTCGATTTTGGAATTGAACGAGGGCGCTTTTCAAGTGCTTGCCACACACGGCAACACGAGGCTGGGCGGTGATGACATCGATCAAAGAATTGTCGATTGGTTGCTGGAACAAATTGACTCCGTTGCGGATGCATCACTGCGCGCGCGGGTGCGCGAGGCGGCGGAGGCTGCGAAGGTGGCGCTCTCCACGGAAACGGAGGCAACGATTCAACTGCCGTTTGTTGATGACGACACCAGTTTTGAATGCGTGCTGACGCGCGAAAAACTGGAGGCCTTGGCCGCGCCGGTGATTGACCAAACGCGCGCGCATTGTCGGCAGGCGCTGGCGGATGCGGGCGTGGCGGCGGTGGAATTGAATCAAGTAATTTTAGTGGGCGGCCAAACGCGAATGCCGTTGGTGCGGCGGCGGGTGGCGGAGTGGTTCGAGTGCGCGGAATACGCGGAGACGCGCGGCGACATTCGGCTGGGTGATTCGTTTCATGAAAGCGATGGGCCGACTTTGAATACTTCGCAAAACCCCGACGAGGCGGTCGCACTCGGCGCGGCGATTCAAGGGGCAATTTTGTCGGGCGACATTCGGGATTTGGTTTTGCTCGATGTGACGCCGCTGTCGCTCGGGCTGGAAACGTTTGGCGGTTTGATGAACGTCATCATCCCGCGCAATACCACGGTGCCGACCAAAGCGGGCGAGATGTTCACCAACGCAGTGGACGGTCAACGTCAAATGTTGGTGCACGTGCTGCAGGGTGAACGTGAGAAGGCGGCGGATAATTGGGGTCTCGGAAAGTTTGAGCTGGAATTTGAATCGGCCAAGCGCGGTGCGGCGCGGGTGGGGGTGCAGTTTGAAATTGATGCGGACGGCATCCTGCACGTGCTTGCGCGAGACACGGCGACGGGCCACGAAAAAGTTGTGGAAATGAAATCGGCCGTGGACGTCGATGACGCGGCGGTGCAGCAAATGGTAGAGGAATCCGTGGAGCACGCCTTTGAAGACATGGGCGCGCGCAAATGGATCGAGGCCGCCCTCAAAGCGCGAGAGGCGATGAAAGCCGCTCGCGGCGGTCTGGAGGCATTCGCTGATGAATTGCAAAACGCCGGCGACATTCAATCCGCGTTGGTCGCCGTGGAGGCCGCGTTGGAAACGGAGGGCAATTTGCCTGGGCTCAGGGCCGCCGTGGCCAAGCTGGATGAAACAACCTTACCGCTGGCGGATTTGATGATGGATCGCGCGATGGAAGCGGCGCTGCGCCAGCGTGGGATGCTGGATTAGGCTTCGGCCTGTTTTTCGCCGGGAGCTTCGAGGTTTTCGAATGCGTTGTTTAGCGTATCACCGGTGGGCTCTTCATCGCCGGTTTCCTCATCCTCATCATAATGGATTTCATCTTCCATCGAAATTTCTTCGCCGTGTTTGCGATGCGGATTTTCGGCGCGTTGCTTGGGGGGCAATGGATTTACCAAAACCGTGATGCCGCGCCCGACCAAGCGCGGGGCGGTGTCCGGTTTGCCGAATGGCACGAGTTCTTTGACGAAGCGTTTCACGGCGTCGAAGCCAAATTCCTTGTGCGCATTTTCGCGGCCACGGAATCGTAAATAAATTTTCACCTTCATATCCGCGCATAAAAAGTCGATGGCGCGGGTGAGTTTGAAATCGAAGTCGTGCTTTTCGCAGCGCGGGCGGAGTTGAACTTCCTTCACCTTATTGGTTTGGGCGGACTTTTTGTTCTCCTTTTTCTTTTTGGATTCCTCGTACTTGTACTTGCCGAAGTCACAAACGCGGCAAACCGGCGGGCGCGCGTTGGGCGCCACCTCCACAAGATCCAGCCCGTGCCGTTTGGCTAGCGCAATCGCGTCGCGCGTTTCCAGCACACCGACTTGTACGCCGTCGGCTCCTACAACGCGCACTTCGCGTACGCGTATTCGTTCGTTTACCCGCGTGCGGGGTTCCCAGCGCCGTCCTCTGCCTTTATACGGACGGCTCAAAGTTGTTCCTGAAGTTTTGTGTTAATCATGTAAACTGGCCGGCAAATCGCGCCGGTGCGTTTTCTTTTCTAGCCATTTAGACGCTCGTGGCAAGGGAAAATTTACCCAAGTTTGCTTTTTGCGTGCGTCCGCGCCGCCCGTCCGCTAGCGTCCCGCCCCTTATGGCGACAATAAAACCATTTGCCGCGCTGCGTCCGAGGGCGGATTTAGCCGCGAAAATTTGCGAGCTGCCCTATGACGTGATGAACAGCTCCGAAGCCCGCGCCATCGCGAAGGACAGCCCGTACAGTTTTCTGCACGTCAGTAAACCGGAAGTCGACCTCGAACCCAACGTGGATGTGTATTCCGATGCCGTCTACGCCAAAGGCGCGGAAAACTTCCGGCTGCTGCAGGAGCAAGGCGCGCTCCTGCAGGACGCGCAACCGTGCTTTTACCTCTACCGCCAAGTGATGGGCAGCCACACCCAAACCGGCCTTGTCGCCGTTGCGAGCTGTGTCGAGTACGACAACGGCATCATCAAAAAACACGAACTCACCCGCCCCGCCAAGGAAGATGACCGCGTGCGCCACATGGAAGCCCTGAACTCCCAAACCGGCCCCGTCTTTCTCACGTACCGCGCCACAGCCGAACTTGATGCCCTCACCGAACGGCTCACCGCCACCGAACCCGCCATCGACCTCACCGCCGAGGACGCCGTGCAACACACCGCGTGGGTGATCGACAACGCCGACGACATCGCCTTCATCGAGGCGCAATTTGCCGCACTGGATTTTTTGTACATCGCCGATGGCCATCACCGCAGCGCCGCCGCTTCGCGCGTTTGTTCCGCGCGGAATGGGGTGGGGCAGAGCGGTCAATTTTTGACCGTTATCTTTCCGCATGACCAAATGCAAATCCTTCCGTACAATCGCGTCATCAAAAACTTGCACAGTCAATCCTCAGCGGATTATTTGGCGGCATTGGGAAGCGTTTTTGAAATTGAAAAAGGCGGCGAGGGCGAATGCACCCGCAAGAATGAACTCGGCCTTTACCTCGAAGGCCAATGGCGCAAGCTCACTTTCAAGGCAACCCACGCCACCGGTGAAACGCCGATGGACGAACTCGATGTCGCGTTGTTGCAAAATCACGTGCTCGCGCCGATGCTCGGCATTGAAGACCAACGCACCAGCGATCGCATTGATTTTGTCGGCGGCATTCGCGGCACGGCTGAATTGGAACGCCTCGTGGACGCCGGCGCGGGTTGCGCGTTTTCGATGTTCCCAACGAGCATCAAAGACTTGATGGCCATTGCCGATGCGGATGGATTGATGCCGCCCAAGAGCACTTGGTTCGAACCGAAGTTGCGTGACGGCTTGTTTTGTCACATGATTTGATTTTGAATTTACGAACATGAAAATTGTACTCGCATATTCCGGAGGACTCGACACCTCGGTGCTGCTCACGTGGCTCAAGGAAAAATACAACGCCGAGATCATCGCCTTCTGCGCCGATGTGGGCCAGGAAGAAGAGCTGCGCGGCCTCAAGCAAAAAGCCAGGCGCACTGGCGCGTCGAAAATGTACATCGACAACTTGCAGGAAGAATTCGCGCGCGATTTCATTTTCCCCATCATGCAGGCGGGCGCGATTTACGAGGATCAATATTTCCTCGGCACCAGCATCGCCCGCCCGCTCATCGCCAAACGGATGGTGGAAATCGCCCGCAAAGAAAAAGCCCACGCCATCGCCCATGGCGCAACCGGCAAAGGCAACGACCAAGTTCGCTTCGAGCTGACGACGGCCGCGCTTGCGCCTGATCTCGACATCATCGCCCCGTGGCGGATGGCTGAATTTCGCGCGGAATTCCCCGGCCGCAAGGAGATGATCGCTTACTGCCGCAAACACAAAATTGACGTGGAAGCCAGCGCCAAGAAGCCGTACTCGATGGATCGCAATCTTTTACATATTTCGTATGAGGCGGGCATTTTGGAGGACATCGAGTTCGACGCATTCGCGCCAAAAAACAAGGGGATGTTCAAGCTATCCGTGTCGCCCGAGGACGCGCCGAACAAGCCTGAGCATGTGACGCTTGATTTCGAAAAAGGCAACTGCATCGCCGTGAATGGCAAAGCACTTTCGCCGCTGGGCGTGATGCGCAAGCTCAATCAACTCGGCGGCAAACACGGCATCGGCCGTGTGGACATTGTGGAGAATCGATTTGTGGGGATGAAAAGCCGCGGCGTGTACGAAACGCCCGGTGGCGCCATTTTGCATTTCGCCCATCGCCAAATCGAAACCATCACACTCGACCGCGAAGTGATGCACATTCGCGATTCGCTCATCCCGAAGTACAGCGAACTCGTTTACAACGGTTTTTGGTACGCGCCCGAACGCGAGATGTTGCAGGCGCTTGTCACTGAAAGCCAACGCAACGTCACCGGCACGGTGAAGGTGAAACTTTACAAAGGCAACTTAATGACCGCCGGCCGCCAATCGCCTGTGAGTCTTTACAATCCTGACATCGCGACGATGGAGGCCGATCCCACCGAGGCGTACAACCAAGACGATGCGAGCGGCTTCATCAACCTGAACGCACTGCGATTAAGAGTGCGCGCCAAAGTGCAAGGGAAACGGCGGTGTCAGTAGCTCGTCGTGAAGTCGACCCTCCCGAGTTGCTTTACCGCTTCGCGGGTAACTTCACCTGCGCGCTCACGTTGGTGATTCCAGCCACGCGGGCGGTGTCGCGGGCGGTGACCACGGCACCGAAAGGAGCTGCTTTGTCGGACTGGATGATGAGGGAGACATCCGGCTTGTCGACTGCACGCGCGCGGAAGATGCGTTCCATTTCAAAGGTGGTCACCACTTTGCCGTTGATTTCCCAGTGCGGTGGTTTGGCTTTGATTTGAATGAGGAGCGGACCGTCCCCGGCGGCGGTGAGGTCTTGCGTTCGCGAGTCAGGTAGTGCGAGATCGATGGTGGGCAGACGATCCTTGAAGGTCGTGCTCACCACCAGAAAAATCAAAACCACCATCAGCACATCGATCAGCGAAATGATAATGACCGGTGGTGCGGAACGGCGTTGGCGCGGACGGAATTGCATCAGCTCTCGGTCCGTTGATACTGGGAGCGCAGGAATTCGTCACAGAGCGATTCCATCTCGATTGCCAGCGTTTCTATGCGACGGTTGAAATAACTCCACGCTACCAATGAGGGGATCGCCACGACGAGGCCGAGCAGTGTGGCGTTGAGGGCGATGCTGATGCCTTGGGCGAAGACGGGCGTTTGCTGTGCGGTGCCTTCAATGCCCATTCCGTGAAAAAGGGTGATGAGCCCGAAAAGCGTGCCGACTAATCCGAGCAGTGGCCCGATGCCGGTGATGATTTCCAAAACCACCACGCCGCGTTCGAGCTTGGCAACTTCTGCCCGCGCGTGGGTTTGGAGTAACTCGGCATTTTCTTCGCGCGGCAAATCGAGATGCTCAATGCTGGCGATAAGCAGCCGTCCGTGGGGCGAGGGACGTTCGTTGCACGCGGCGCGGAGGGCGATGAGTTCGTCTGGCGTGCGGCAGTGATTAGCGGTTTTGGCGAGTGACGATGGGATTACTGTCTCGCGTCGCAACGCCATTCCACGTTCCACAATGAGGCCGAGGCTGATGACCGAAAGAAAAATTAAAATACCGATGATGCCCGTTTCCATTTTGGATTTGGGCGGCTCGGATTGATGGGTGGAGGGCGCGGGTGCCGTCGTTTGGGCGGAGGTGAAGGGCACGGCAATGGCAAGGCAAAGGAGACAGAGAAGGGGGGCGAGGCGCGCGCGGAATGGGTTCATCGAATGAGATAATGAAAAGTAATTCTGCAATTGCGGAAATCAGTCTTTAATTTCTGCCGCATCGTGTCGGGCCAGCGCTCGAAAGGGGCGGAACCCAGAATAGATTCGCGGCAACAATATTCCTGGATGCCTGTGGCTCCGGCATTGGTGATGCTGTTTTGGCGAACCTGTAGCGCGGTGACTCGGCCATCGGAATGTAAAACGAAATCGATCATCACCCTTCCAGGATAGCGGAGTTTGCGGGTTTCAAGCAACTTGTACCACTTGGCCTTGATGGTGGCAATGAAGCGCGCGTCGTATTCGCCAAAGCCGGTGAGGCGCACATCGAGTGAGTGGGGCCCTTTGCGCTGGACTCCCCCTTCGAAGGGCGAGGGGCGTCCGGCGAGCGTGCCCTTGCCGGCTTGCGCCTGCGCTTGGGCCAGGCTGGGTGTGCGGCGTTCATTTAGCTTCGGCGCCGGCACGGGGACTGTGTTGGAGAGATTCGGTGGATTAAAAGGCCGCAGAGGCGCAAGTGCGCCTGACTCAGCGGACTGCGTAAGGACAGGCGGGGCGGGGCGGATGGCGGTGGGTTTTTTGGGGAGGATCACGGGTGCGATCACGGGAGCCGATGCCTCCGGTTTGGCAGGGGTGGGCTTGGCGGCCAATTGCTGGGACGCGGCACTGGCGTCATCGGCGTGGGATCGTTTTTCATTTTTTTGTTCGCCCTCAATCCTGGGTGTTTCCTTGTTCGCAGTTTCCGGATTGGCGGCGAGGCTGTTGGCGTTGGAATAGTTTTCCGTTTTCTTGGGCGCCTGCTCAGTGGCCACATTGGGGTCCACGGGCACAAAGGTATGGGGATTTGATTTTGATTCCGGTTCCGGCTCGGCAGGCAACCGGACAGTGACGAGGTGTTCCTTGGGTTTTGTGTTCGCAATGATTGCGGGGGTCTTAAGCCATTTACCCCAGATGACACCGGCGGCGACTGCGAGGTGAATGGCCAATGTCACCACGGCAGCCAGTGTGAGGTGGCTGGCCTCGGACTGCGGCATCGGATGATGGGGGTGGCGTGGCATCCTCGGGGGCAATATTGCGCAATCACGCGCGCGTGGCAATGATGAGTTAATGTTGCACTGTTAGTTTCTGGTCACGCACCGGGACGGTGACACGGGCGTTGGGCCTGATCTTGCTGAGGGTATCGCCAAAGGCCAGGGCGCTTTCTTCTTCGCCGTGGACAACGTAAATATCGCTGATTTCGCCGGTGCATGACTCCACGTGGGCTGTCAGTTCATCGCGGTCCGCGTGGCCGGAGAAGGCGTCGTGCCGCGCCACCTGTGCTTTGACCTCATATTTATCCCCAAAAATATTCACCGGCGAGTCGCCGCCGGCAATGCGCGCGCCGAGGGTGTGCTGCGCGCAGTAGCCGACAAAGAGCACAAGATTCTTTGGATCCTCAATGTTGTTCTTCAAATGATGCCGAATGCGGCCGCCTTCGCACATTCCCGACGAGCTGATTATAATGGCCGGGCCTTCAAGCTTGTTGAGTTGAATGGAGCGCGAAACCTGCCGGATGTACTGGAGGTTTTCCATGCCGAATGGATTTTGTTTTTCGCGGAGGAATTGGTAGATGGATTCGTTGAAGCATTCAGGGTGCAGTCGGAACACTTCGGTGGCATTCACGCTGAGTGGGCTGTCGACAAAGATGGGGATGTCCGGCAAATCTCCGCTTTCGGCGAGTTGATGCAGGGTGTACACAACGAGCTGCGTGCGGCCCACGGAAAAGGCGGGGATGATAATTTTGCCTCCGCGATGGGCGGTCTCCAGAATGGCCTTGGCAATTTCAACCACCGACATTTCGCGGTCGCCGTGGAGGCGGTTGCCGTAGGTGCTTTCAATGTGAAGCACATCCACATTTTCCACCGGCACGGGATCGCGCAAAATGGCGTGTCCGCCTCGGCCCACGTCGCCAGTAAACAGGTAGCGATAATCCCGGCCGTCCTCGCGGATATCCAGCACCACTTGTGCGGAGCCAAGGATATGGCCAGCATCGAGAAAGGTAAGCGTGACGCCATCGGCAATGAGCATGGGGCGGTTGTAATTGAGAGAAACAAACTGGCGTCCCGCGCGTTCGGCATCTTCCTCGCTGTATAGCGCCTCCACGGGCGGGAGGTTTTTCTTGGCGCGTTTGCGTGAGATGTATTCGGCATCGTGTTGCTGAATGCGGGCGGAATCAGCGAGCATTATGGAGGCCAGATCTCGCGCGGCATGAGTGCTGAAAATATTCCCACGAAACCCCTGCTTCACGAGGTTTGGGAAATTACCGCAGTGATCGATGTGTGAATGGCTCAGCACAGCCACATCAATGGAGGCGGGGTCAAAGGAAAAATTGCGGTTGCGCTCGTTGGATTCATCGCGCCGACCCTGATAGAGGCCGCACTCGAGCAGGATTTTCTGCCCGTTCACGTTGAGTACAAACATGGATCCGGTGGTCGTTCGGGTTGCCCCGCAGAACTGTACTTCCATCCGCGCAGCCTACAAAAAAGCACGGCATCCGTCGAGATTCGAATGGACAAGCCGTCTTCCAGCCGGTTGAGTGGGGCGGTGGACGGCGATGGCTTTAAGAGTATGGACGGGTTAAAGGTTTCGGTGGATGACCTGGTGTACCAACCCCAAGTGCTCACCGCGCCGGATCGGCCGCATTGTTTTGCCTATTACATCACCATCACCAACGAGACCGACCACACCATCACATTGAAGGGACGCAAATGGGTGGTCAAAGAAGCCAACGGCGAAGTGACGGCGGTTGAGGGTGACGGGCTCGTGGGCGAAATGCCCACGCTCGAGCCGGGGGCCACTTTTCGTTACAACAGCTTTCACGTCATTCACTCGCGCCGCGCAATTGCGAACGGCAGCTACATCGGGCTGGATGAAGACGGCAACCGTGTGCTGGCGGAAATACCCGCATTTGAAATGGTGGTGCCGGTTGAATCGAGCGGACCGGAGATTGGCTACGCGTAACTATCGCTGCCGGAAAATGATGCGCGCCTTGGTCAGGTCATAGGGTGACATTTCCACGGTCACCTTGTCCCCCACGCTGATGCGAATCCAGTGCTTCCGCATTTTGCCAGAGATGTGCGAGAGCACTTCGTGGCCGTTGGGCAGCTTCACCATGAACATGGTGCCGGGCATTACCTTCGAGATAACGCCTTCAAGTTGAATGGGTTCTTCTTTCGCCATGCGAGAAAGCGCGCACCTTGCCGAGTGAGTCAAGTGAAAGCAAGCCAAACCCGCCCACAAGTTGCATAAAAAAGTGCATAAAAAAACCGACCCCGCGAAGGGCCGGTTGTGAATTGTTTTCAATGGGGCGGGGTTACTTTTCGCTGACGCCTTCCTTGCCGGCGGCGAGCAGTTTCACAACTTTATCCTCAAGGTTATGGCGTGCATTCATGTCCACGAGGTTGCCGTCCGTGTCAATGAGCCACATGGCGGGGATGCTGTTGATGCCGTACTCCTGGGCGATGACATTCTTCCAGCCTTTGCCGTCGAAGTGCTGCGGCCAAGGCATGTCCTTGTCGGCCACGAATTTGGTGAGGGTATCTTCCTTGCTGTCGAGCGATATGCCGACGATCTCGAAGCCTTTTCCGTGGAGCTTGGCGTAGGTTTTTTTTACGCTCGGGATTTCCGCCACGCAGGGGCGGCACCAGGTGGCCCAGAAGTCGATCAGCACCACCTTGCCTTTCATCTTGGAGAGATCCACCTTTCGTCCGTCCACTGCGGTGAATTTGATGGCGACGGGTTTCCCCAGCGCGTTCATTTTTTTGAGCTC
Source organism: uncultured Verrucomicrobiota bacterium (assembly GCA_964548235.1). Taxonomy (GTDB): domain Bacteria; phylum Verrucomicrobiota; class Verrucomicrobiia; order Limisphaerales; family UBA1100; genus JACNJL01. The sequence goes on along the minus strand of CAZJRV010000013.1, from coordinate 10,009 downwards.
ACCCTTGGCGCGCGCGCTGACTCGGGCAAACTTTTCGTCCTTCAATCCGGCCAATTCCGTGATAACCGCTTCCTTGACTTTGGGGTCCGTGCCCATCGACGCGGCTTCGAACATCATCATACGCGGGCCGATTTCATTGGGGAACTGCTTGGCCAAAGCGCGCGCTCCCTTGAGGTAGGCGGCCACGCCTTCGCCCCGGTCTTTAACCATCATGGGGCGGATCTTGGCGATCAATTCCTTGGCGGCTTCATTGAACGTTGGTTTCTTGTCCTCAGCTGCAGCATTGAGGTTGAGGGAAAGCGCCGCCACAAAGGCCAGACGCAGGAGGGTTTGGATTGTGTTTTTCATAGTTAAACCTTTCAGGTAAACGCTAACGCTACCCCAAATTCGTGGATTGGCGAGTTTTATTTGCGTGAAGCGGCGTTTTTTCAGGCACTGTCTTTCAGGGTCGTTAGCCCGTCGCCTTTGAGGTGCATCGTTTGTGTGGGGTAGGCAAAATCCAGATTCATTTCCCCGACGACCTCCATGATCTTGAGATTCATCCGCTCGCGGGTATCGAGGTATTCCTTCCATACAGTGGTGGCCGCGAAGTAATATAGGAACACATCCAGCGAGCTGGGCCCGAAATCCGTGAACTGCACCAGCATATAATCCTGATCCACACCTTCATCCTCCTGCAAAAGTGTTTCCACGCGCTTGAGGAATTCACGCATTTGTTCCGGCGTGGTGTCATAGGTCAATCCAATGGTCATCTTGATGCGGCGCTTGGGCATTTGTGACCAGTTTTTGATTGTTTCGGCAGCGAGGGTGCCATTGGGAACCGTCATCAGGGTTTTATCGAACATCCGGATTTGGGTGCTGCGAAACCCGATTTTCTCCACATCGCCATCAATGCCGCTGCCCACGGAAATCCAGTCGCCCACTTTGTACGGCCGGTCAGAAAGGATGTTCACCGTGCCCACGAGGTTGGCCACCGAGTCTTTTGCGCCCATCGAGAATGCCAAAGCGCCCACGCTGAGCAGGGCCGCGAGGCCGGTGATATTCACGCCGATAGTCGCCAAAATGGTGAGGCCGCCAACGATGACCACTAAAATCCGCAACGCCTTTTTGATGAGTGGCACGAACTGGCCTTTCACACCCGCGTCCTTGTGCGAAACCAATTCATCCAGGTAATGCGCCACCACATCCACAAGCCGATACACACCCCAAATAAGGATGATACCGAGAAACACCGTGTAGCTTTTGCCAATGATGGCCGTGGGAAAATTGGCGAGGTTGAAGACCAATAAAAACACTGCCACGTGTATTGCACCCACCATCACAAAGGCATTCACCGGCTTGGTGATGGCCTCGAACAGGAGATCGTCCCATTCCGCTTCGGTTCTCTTTACGAAGGCCTCGACCTTTTTCTCAATGTAATTGATGAGCACCCGCTTGATGATCAACCCACCGAGGAGGACCAAAAATGCCGCGATGAACTGCCAGGCGGATATGCCGAGTATTTTTTGACCAAGATGCTGCTCCAGCTTCTGCACCCACTCGGATTTTTGGAGCTGGCTTTGTGCCGCCACGGTATTTTGGGTGGCGGCATTCTTGGTGTTGGTGGAGATGGCGGGTTCTTCCTTTTCATCTTTTGCCTCCTGAGCAAACGCGGAGACCGGCGTGAAGTGAAAAAGAAAAGCCAAAATGGCAAATCGAAATATGGTCAGGGATAGCCAATGCTTCATGGCGCGAAAGTGTGCAGTTATTGAGTTTGGGGTCAAGCCTGTGCCACGCCGCCGAGGATCCACTTGGCCAGCGCGAGCAGGAAAAAGAAGCCGGCCACGTCTGTGACGGTGGTAATGAGGATGCTCGAGCCCAAGGCGGGATCCAGCCGGAAAAATTTCAGCGCAAAGGGAATGAGCACCCCAAAGAGCGCTGCGGCCAGCAGGTTGAGCACCATCGCCGCGCCCACCACCAGGCCAAGGATGCCGCCGGTTTCCACCGCGATGCCGAACTGTGGCGCGATCAAATAACCGGCCACGCCCACAATGAGGCCGATGATGGTGCCAATGATCAACCCCAGCAGCAGCTCCTTGAGCAGCGCCTTGCGGCCGTCGCCAGGCGAAAGTTCGCCCAGTGCCATGTCGCGCACGATGACGGTCACTGTCTGCATTCCGGCATTGCCGCCTTGGCTGGCGATGATGGGCAGGAAAACTGCCAGCACCACAAACTCTTTAATGGTGCCCTCAAAGATGCCCACCACCGCGCCGGCAAGGCATGCGGTGAGGAGGTTCACGCACAGCCAAGGTAGGCGGCGCTTAAAGGACTGCGTCCAGGGCGTGAGCGTTCGCTCTTCTCCGTCGAGGCCCACCATCTTTTGCATGTCCTCGGTTTGCTCGTCGATGGCGATGGAGAGCACGTCGTCGCCCGCGATGATGCCGGCCATGTGGCCTTCCTCATCCAGCACGGGCAGCCCAAGGAAATGATAGTGTTCAAAGCGCCGGACCACTTCCTCCTGGTCATCGGTCACGCGCACGTATTTCACCTCGCGATCCATGATGTCGGCGATCTTCACCTCGTCATCGGAAAAAATCAGGTCGCGGATGGACACCACGCCGACGAGCTTCTTTTCCTTGTCGGTGACGAAAAGGTAATTGATGTCCGAGGGTTTTTGTTCGCGGTGCTTTTGGCGGATGCGGCGGTGGCCTTCGCCCACGGTTTGGTGTGCGCGCAGGGTGATGAAGCGGTCGTTCATGATGCCGCCGGCGCTGTCCTCGGGGTATTTCAGCAGCGTCTTGGCGGCGGCGGCCTCCTTGGCGCTCATCTTGCGCAGCAGGCGCGCACGGTCGGTTTCCTCCAGCTCACCCAATACGTCAGCCGCCTCCTCGGCGTACATGGCATTGAGCAGGGGCACCAGTTTGGATTGCGGGAATTCCTCGAGCAGATCGGCGAGGATTTCATCCTCCAGTTCCGTGAGCGCGGCGGAAGCGTTTTTCACCGGCAACTCCTGCAGAATGTGCCGTGCCTCCTTGGGTTCCATGCGCTGCAACCGGTCGGCCAAATCCGCCGGGTGCAGCGTGAGGAATTCCTCAAGGTAAATGGGTGTGGTGTCCGCCATGGCTCAAGCTCCGCAGGGCGGTTGATAGTAGCCGGAATCCAGCAAAATACAAGCCGCGAGTATTGGGTTCAACCGCCCGCGACGATGCGGATAATTTCAATCCGGTCATCGGGCGCAAGCTCGTGTGTGGCAAATTCCGAAGGGGCCACCGCTTCCCCATTGAGTTCCACCACCACACTGCGTGGGGATTGGTTTTGGGAAACTAGAAACTGCTCAAGGGTGCAGGGGAGTTCCACCGGCACCTCGTGGCCATTGGCGATGAGGGTGCCGGCCATCAGCCCACCGTGAGCAGGGCCACCTCGGGCCGGCAATTAAAGCGCACGCCGTGCAGGCTGCCCACGCCTTTGCTGATGTGCAGCCAGCGATCCTCAAGCCGATGCAGACCGCGCACGAATTTTTTGTGCTTCACCGGCGCCAAGGGCGCGCCCAGCCCGGGAAGGTATAGCTGGCCCCCGTGCGTGTGTCCGCTCAGCATCAGTTGCCACGGGAATGCGGTGAGTTCTTCCTTGGTGTCCGGGTTGTGGGAAAGCAGCAGGGTGGGGCGCGTGGTGTCCATTCCGGCAAAGGCGGTTTTTGGGTCACACTCGCTGTTCCACAAGTCACCCACACCCACGAGGTTGAGTTCGGTGCCCTTGATGGTGGCGGTGGCGTGTTCGTTATGGAGCAACTGGATGCGGGAAGTCTCGAGCAGGGCGCGTACCTCGGCGGAATCGCCATTGCCAAGTTTCATTTTTCCCGCCGCCCACGGACCGCCATCATGGTTGCCGAGGCAGGCAAAAGTGGGCGCGGCGGCTGAGAGCTGCGAAAGCACTTCGGCATATTCCGTGTAGCGCTTAAATTTCCATGTAATGAAATCGCCGGTCACACAAATCAAGTCCGGCTGCAAGGCAAGCCCCATTTTTAATGCACGCCGCAGATAGGCGAGGCTCACCACTTTGGAGGCGTGCAGATCTGAAAGATGCAAAACCTTGATGGGAGCGTTCAGTGCATGCGACTGGGGAAAATTCAACTCGCGGCGGTTCTCCTCCAGCCAGCCGCTTTCCCACATGCGCTTGTAGGCGTAGCCCGCGCCCATCGCCGCCATGCCTCCGCCGGCGGTGCCCAGCAAAAACCGCCGGCGCGTGGTGCGGTTTTTCCAGTATTGCCGAAGGCGCTTAATCATGGGCGGAGAGAATGATAACGCGGATTCTCAGGCCGTCAAGGCTCTGTCCCAATCTTTCCAAACCGGCTCATACCCCAGCGCAGCAATCTGTTTCGCCACCGCCGCAGGCGTGCGTTCATCGGCAATTTCAAACTGGCCCGTGGCCCACTCACTGGATTCGCCCGCCAGCTCGACAATGCGTCCGCGCTCGGTGTGGTGTAAATTTTCTCGGCCTGCGCCGGTGTACCCGCCCGGCTCGGTGTGGCTGCCGGCGCTCATCATCGTGATGCCCAGCGGGATGAGCCCATTGCGCAGCGCAGCCGATTCGCGCGTGGAAAGCACAAGCCCCACGTCCGGCAAAAAAATCCGCAACGCGCAAATCAGCTGCGTCAACTCGCGGTCGCTCAACGTCTCGCGCGGTTCAAACTCCCCCGCGCACGGGCGCAGCCGCGGCAGCGACAACGTCACCTGCGCCTTCCAGCAATGCCGCAGCAACCACTGCGCGTGCGCGGCCAGCGCGATTGCTTCCGCCCGCCAATCGCTCAGGCCGAAGAGTGCGCCAATGCCCAGCCGCCGGAATCCTGCTGCATAGGCGCGTTCGGCAGTAGCCAGTCGCCAATCGAAATCGCGCTTGGGGCCGGCTGTATGGAATTCCGCATACGCTGCGCGGTCGTAGGTTTCCTGATACACCACCAACCCCTCCGCACCCGCCGCCGCCAGTGGACGGTATTCATCTTCCTCCATCGGGCCCAGCTCCAGCGAAAGGCTTGGGATGCTTTCGTGCAAGGCCGCCACGCATTCCTGCAGGTAACCATTGGAGATAAACTTCGGGTGTTCCCCCGCTACCAACAGCACATTGCGAAACCCTTGCGCCGCCAGCGCCGCGGCCTCGCGCCGCACTTCATCCAGCGAAAGCGTCACGCGCAGGATCACATTATCGCGCGAAAACCCGCAGTAGCTACAATTGTTGATGCATTCGTTGGAAACATACAACGGCGCAAAGAGGCGAATCGTTTTGCCAAACCGTTGTTGGGTAATCGCGCGGCTTCTCCCTGCCAAGGCCTCCAGATGACTGGCCCCCGCAGGCGAAATCAAATGCGCAAAATCCCGCAGCGTGGGCTCGCTCCCATGTGCGCTATCGAGCACCGATGGTTCATCAGTCTCCAAGGACGCCGTCCTAAGGGTTCCCAAATCTAACGCATTGGACTCATCCAAAAAAATCACAGGCCGAGCCATAAGGCAAACTGCTTCACCTGTCCAGTCAGTGTGCTTATTGATTCTGTCAATGTAGCTCTCGGTATTATCGATGGGGCCATTTCAGCGTCCTTGTGGTAGGGTCGTGCCAATGAAGGCAAATGATCTGCTCCTAATTGTTCTCCTCACAATCGGCTTTGTCGGATGCGCTGTTCCGCACAACGCGACTAAAACCTCTCTGCCCGCGTCTAGAGAACCTGCAAAGCCGGTGATTCAGGCAAATCCCAAGGCGGATTTAAAAGTGGATATGACGCCGGGGATGATTGTTTTGGGGCGCGCGATTCAGAGGCGGGATTTTTTTGAGGCGTTGAACTTGATACAGAGCGAGCTTAAAACCGAGCAGGCGCGTCTGAAGCCACGCTGGGTGCAGGTTTCTTATCTGAAACTTATGATGGGCCGTATGTTAGGCGAACTGGGTCGGCACGAAGAGGCGCTGGATGCTTTCAGTGCGGCACAAGTGATTTGGCTCAGGCGCTTGGGGGCTGAACATGAACGGATTGCCTATTGTTATGTGCATATGGGAGTGGCAAATAAATTTCTTGGTCGGCTTGCGAAGGCTCGCAAGCAAAATCATAATGCATTGGCGATTCAACTCAAAACATATGGGCCGATGGATAGTCGCGTTGTGATGAGTTTGAACGAAATCGGCCTATTACATTTTGAAAGTGGCGAATTCAAAAAAGCGCGTGCATTTCATGCCGGAGCATTGGCGATCCTAATAGCAGTAGAAAATCGGGACATTTCTCTGCAGTCCAGTCTACGCAATAATCTGGCAGCAGCTAGTGCGAGATCGGGGGATTACGCGCAGGCAATGGGGCACTTTGAATGGATTCTAAATGCACTTCAGAAATCGAATCAACCGGAACATCAGTGGGTAGGTGCAGTTTATTTAAAAATGGCACTAAATCTGGCAAGGCAAATTGAGCCTGATTTTGAACGAGCCCATGAGTTAACGGACTTGGGTGAGGGAATCTTCCTGAAGATCGGTGATCCAAAATTGTATCCGGGGTACGAACAGATCGTACGCGGGCAGATTTTTTACAGGCAAAAACTTTATCCAAAAGCCATTGAAGCTTTCATAAAGGCAGAGAAGGCTTTGCTCGAGCAATCCGGAGAAAAAGATAGCAAATTGGGCCGCGTATATTTTTTCCATGGCCTGACCCATGTAGAATCGGGGGAAGATCAGCAGGCGCGTAAATATTTCGAAAAAGCTCTTGCCATCCAAATCAAATCTCCTGGGCCGGAGAGCTTTAAAACAGTGGAAACGCAAGCAGCATTAGCCGCTCTGAAGTTAAAGGAAAAATAACTTATCTCGCGGTCAGGCGATGATCTTCCAGAGGGCCAAAAGAAAGGCGACGAGGGTGAGGGATGCGGCGCTGGCGAGCATTAACTCAAAGCGTCTGTTGGGTGTGCCGGATGAGGTTTGCGTTGAAAGTGTATCGCCCGCGTGGGTTTCACGCGGGATTTCACAGTCGCCGGCGCTTTTCCCTGAAAAATCGTTGTTTTCCTTCATGCTGCGGTATAGAGCATTGGCCGTGCCAATGGGGGAGTTGTTGGGGGAATGTGGATAAGTTCGAGCAGGGGGGATTTGGGCTTGGTGGGCATAAGTTTTGGTTCGGTTGGGTGGGGCGGCGTTTTATGCTTCGGGCATGGCAACGAATGTTATTGCTGTGGCCAACCAAAAAGGAGGGGTTGGGAAAACAACAACCTCAATCAATCTGGCCGCGTGTTTGGCAAATCAAGGGCAGCGCGTGCTACTGGTGGATCTGGATCCGCAGGCGAATGCGACGAGTGGCGTGGGCGTGGAAAAACGCGAGGGCGGCAGCGCGTATCCGGTGCTGGTGGGCGATGCGTTGTTGACGGACCAGATCGTGCGCACGGCGTATGCGAATCTTTCGGTGATCCCCAGTGAGGTGGATCTATGCGGGGCGGAGATTGATCTGCCGCGTATGGAGGATCATTTGCATCGGCTGCAAGGTGCGCTGGATTCGGTGAAGATGGCGAATGTGTACGACGTGATTTTGATCGACTGTCCGCCATCGCTCGGCTCATTGACGCTCAATGCTTTTGCGGCGGCGGATAGCATTTTGGTTCCGCTCCAATGCGAGTACTACGCGCTGGAAGGCATCTCGATGGTGACGCGGTTGATTAATCAAATGCACGAAACGGGTGACAATCCGGGTCTGCATATTTTGGGCATCGTGATGACGATGTATGACGGGCGCACGCGGCTTTCGCAACAGGTGCTTGAGGAAGTGCGCGAACATTTTTCGGAATTGATTTTCGAGACCACCATCCCGCGCGCTACGCGCTTGGCGGAGGCGCCCAGCTACGGACAGCCGGCACTCCAGTATGATCCGGACGGGTTGGGCACGGCTGCCTACGATGTGTTGGCGGCTGAGGTGATGCAGCGATTGAACGCCGCGGCGGCGCCACCGGCAAATGTGGTGGAAGCTGCGACGCTGCAGAACCCTGAGCCGATGCAAAATCAGGCTTGAAGCCCCGGCCGGCTTCGTCAACACTTCGTCCGCGCTTCGCGAAAGGATATCCCTTGAAATCCGCTGTTAGCCGGAACTGTTGCGCCCTGAAATATGCCCAAGCTGAGAGTAGAAATGGAGATTGAACGGACAACCATGGAGTTGCCCGACACCAAAACCCTGCGCCTGAAATGGCCGGAGGGGTATGACATGGATTTTCTCACCGGCCAGTTCATCACCGTCTACTGGCCCCACAAAACGAAGTACAAGCGCGCTTACTCCCTCTCCAGCAGCGCGCTGGATCGTGGGCATTTTGAGATCACCATCAAGCGTGACGGCAAAATGGGCACCAGCCTCGTGGACTGGGCCGATGAGGGCGACACCCTGTGGGTCATTGAGCCGACAGGCAAGTTTTTGCCGGTGCTGGATCCGCCAACCAAGCATTTGATTTGCATTGCCGGGGGATCAGGTGTCACGCCTTTCCGCGGCTTTGTGCGTGAGGCCACCCAACTGAAACTGGCCACAAAAATCACCGTGCTCTATTCTGTGCGCACCACTCACGATGTGATTTTTGATGAGGAATTTCGCGCGCTCGAAAAGGAGAATCCCAATTTTGAATTCCTCGTCACGTGCACGCGCCTCGCTGAGAATGATCTGTGGGAAGGCCGTCGCGGTCGTATTGATTCGGCTTGGGTGAAGGAGCAGGTCGGAGATTTGGAGAACACGATTTTCTACGCGTGCGGCCCAAACGCGCTAGTGGATTTCGCCACCAACCTCGTGCGGGACGGCTTAAATGTTCCCAAGGAACAAATGATGATCGAGAAATGGGGTTGAGTGTAGGAATAAGCCAGCCATGCCAAAACGAACCCCACTGTACCACCAACACCTTGCGCACGGCGCGCGCTGCATCGATTTCGGCGGCTGGGAAATGCCCGTGCAATACGCGGGCATTACGGCGGAACATCAGGCCACACGCTCGGCGGTGGCGGTGTTTGACATTTCGCACATGGGCGAAATCTGGGTGGGCGGTCCGCATGCTGCAGAATTCCTCAATCTCATACTGACCAATGACATTCAATTGCTTGCGGTCGGGGAGTCGCAATACACGCTCATGTGCAAGGAAACTGGCGGGGTGATCGATGACCTTTATGTGTATCGAATTGCTAGTGAGGCTTTCCTGCTGATGGTCAACGCCACGCGCATCAGTGCCGACCTTCATTGGCTGGAGTTTCAGGCGAGCAATCACGGTGAGGATCGATCGGTGAAGGTGGAGGATCGTTCCGCGGAAACCGGCGCACTCGCCCTGCAGGGCCCGGCCGCGCCGCGCTTCGTTAATGACTTGTTTCATAAAGACGGCCTCATCCGCGCAAAACAGCCCGGCGACCTGATAAAAAACCAGGTGGACGCCTGGCGGTTTGGCAGTGGCGAAGTCTACGTGGCGCGCACCGGCTACACCGGCGAGGAAGGATTCGAAATCATCGCGCCCAATGAACAACTCGTTGCGTTGTGGGATCAAGTGCTGGAAAACGGCGCGCCGCACGGCATCGTCCCCGCTGGGCTGGGCGCGCGCGATACCCTGCGGTTGGAGATGGGTTACCCCTTGTACGGCCATGAATTGAGCGAAGCAATTTCGCCGATCGAGGCGGGACTCGGTTATTTTGTAAAGGTGGACAAGGGTGACTTCACCGGGCGCAGCGCACTGATGCGCCAGAAGGAGGATCGTCCCAAACGAAAAATTGTTGCCTTCAAAATGAACGACAAATGCCCCCCGCCGCGCCAGGGCTATGAAGTGTTCAACAATCTGGAAGCAAAAAAGGAAGTGTGGTCCGTGGGGCAAGGCGGGTTGAAGGCGCAGGAGCACGATCCGGTGATCGGCGTGGTCACCAGCGGCACGCAAAGCCCCTCGCTCGGCTGCGGCATTGGCCTCGCGCATGTGCACATTGACCGCGCGCGGGAAGGCACCGCCATTGATATTTCCATCCGCGGCAAACGCTATGCCGCGACTGTTTGCAAAAAACCTTTATACAAAAAACCATG
>CAZJRV010000012.1:0-24190 GCA_964548235.1 uncultured Verrucomicrobiota bacterium | reverse complement strand
GCATTGAAATGCTACCCACACGGAAGCGCGTGATCTCCAGGCCCAGCGTGGTGAAATATTCCTGCAACGGCGCCTGCAGTTCCTCGGAGATATCCTTCATCTTGCCTGTAAGCTTCGCGGGATCCAGCTCCATCTCGCCGAGCCGATCGCTGACGTTCATCAGGATTTCCTCGCGCAGATCGTTGGAGATTTCGTCCACCTCGAAGTTGCCATCCGTGCCCACCTTCTCCGTCAAAAACTTTTGGGGATCCGCAATCTGCATTACGTAGCTACCATTGGCGCGTAGGTCGAACATGCCGTAGCCGGCGCACTCCACCGTCACTGGCGCGCGCGTGCCCCACTTGAGGTCAGTGATCTTGGTGGTCTTGAAAAAATACACCTCCGCCTTGAACGGACTCTCGAAGCCGTGCTTCCACCCCATCAACGTGGAAAGAATCGGCAGGTTAGCCGTGGTCAGCTCGTGCGTGCCCGGCTCGAACACATCCGCCACGCCCGTGCCGCCTTCATTTACAAAGACCGCCGCCTGTCCCGGCCGCACCACCAGCTTCGCGCCGTTTTTGATCTCGTTGTTGTGCCGCTCGAAGCGGTACACCATCGTCTCCTGCCCGTCATCGAGCCACTCGATGATGTCAATGAATTGTCCGGATAACCATCCCATGATAAATGCCTTTCAGTTGGGGTTGCTGCGTTGGTGTGCGCAGTATTGCTCAATCCCCGCCAATGCGCAACCCCCGTGTTGGCCCGTGCCCCTTCCATCGAATTCGTTCGCGACCCCATCGATTTTATCAATTTCCACTGGCTGGCTTTCTGCGGTAGTGTCCGGGCCGACGATGAATATTTGGGCGAATCGATTGTTCTTGAAGCTGATGCGTTGCGGGCTGCGGGTGTGGTTCCGCTTTCGCGCGATCAATGAGGAGGCCACTCGTGGCGAGGGGCCGCTGTTACTGGTGCCGAACCATCTCTCGTGGATCGACTGGCTGTTCGTGGGGCTTTGCCTGGAGCCGGACTGGAAATTCGCCGCATCCGAGCTGCCGGCGCGCACCAGCAAGCTGCACGCGTGGATCCTGAGTAACCCGCGCATCATTCTCATTGGCACCGACCCTGCGGCGTCCCTGAAAAAAATGACGGCGCACCTTGAGGCTGGCGGCAAGCTGCTGCTCTTTGCCGAGGGGCGCATGAGCCGCACGGGCAGTTTGCAGCGGCTTTTTGATGGCACGGGATTCCTCGTCCAAAAAACCAAGGCGAAGGTGATCACCTGTTATCTGCGCGGCGCAAGCCGGGTGTTGGCCAGCCCGCACGGGGGGTGGACGAAATGGTTCCCGAAAGTGACGGCGCATTTTAGCGACCCCATCACGCCGCCGGAGTTTGAGGGCAAACCGGCCGTGCAACGCGCGCAGGTGAACCAATGGCTGCGCGACCAAATGGTGCGGCAACAGTTCGAGACGGAGATGGAGCACGGCCCGCAAACCATCATCACCGCGCTGGCCGCCTTGGCCAAACAGATCCCCAATCAGGTGGCGCTGGAGGATACGACTTTTCAAACCCTCACTTACCGGCGGCTGCTGGTGGGCACGGATGTGCTGGCGGGCCAATGGGAGCGGCTGCTGGATAAACAGGCCGAGCGCGTGGGGGTGCTGTTGCCGAATGTGAACGGCAAGGTGGCCACGCTGACCAGCCTGTGGGCGGCGGGCAAGGTGCCGGCGATTTTGAATTACACCGCCGGCAGCGCCACGATGCTGCAATGCACGGAGCTGTCGGGCATCAAGCAGGTCATCACGTCCAAGGCTTTTTTGGAAAAAGCCAAGCTGGAGGCCGAACCCTTTGAGGCGGCGGGGGTGGAGTTGATTTACCTCGAGGACGTGCGCGAAAACATTTCCGGACTCAGCAAATTGTTCACGCTGCTCAATCACAAGCTCAATCCGCTCGCGGGCCATTACACGCCTTTTGCCGACACGGCGGTGGTGCTCTTCACCAGCGGCTCCGAAGGCGTGCCCAAGGGCGTGGAGCTCACGCACCGCAACCTGCTCGCCAACGCGCGCCAGTGTATGGCGGTGATTGACCTCAAGGAAAACGATCGCTTCTTCACCTGCCTGCCGCTCTTCCACAGCTTCGGCCTCACGGCGGGTCTGCTGCTGCCGTTGTTGCGCGGCAACTTTGTGTTCCTGTTCCCGTCACCGCTGATGTACCGGCAAATCCCGGCGGTGTTCTACGACCGCGACTGCACGGTGATGCTCGCCACCAATACCTTCCTCAATGGCTACGCGCGGTTTGGCCAACCGTCGGATTTTGCCGAACTGCGCTACGTGATTTGCGGTGCGGAAAAAATTCAGGAAGCCACGCGCGACACGTGGGCGCGCAAGTTTGGCGTGGCGTTGATGGAAGGCTACGGCGCCACCGAAACCGGCCCCGTGCTCAGCACCAGCACCATCCTCGAGAACCGCGAGGGCGCAGTGGGCCGGCTGTTCCCCGGCGTGGATTATAAATTGGAGAAAATTGATGGCGTCGATGAGGGCGGCAAGCTGCTGGTCAAAGGCCCGAACATCATGAAGGGCTACCTCAACGCTGAACCCAACGCGGCATTTCAAAAACTCGATGGCTGGTACGACACCGGCGACATTGTCACCGTCGATGCCGATCGCTACATCACCATCAAAGGCCGCGCCAAACGTTTCGCCAAAATCAGTGGCGAAATGGTCAGCCTCACCGCCGTGGAAAACGCACTCGCCGGCGCCTTCCCGCAACACGGCGAAGACTGCGCCGTTGCCGTCGTCGCCCGGCCAGATGCCGATAAGGGCGAGCAACTCATCGCCGCCACCAACAAGCCCGACCTCACCGCCGACGAAATCCGCGAAGCCATCACCGCCGCCGGATTGCCGAACCTCGCCGTCCCGCGCGAAATCAAAGTGCTCGAAGAAATCCCCGTCCTCGGCTCCGGCAAAACCAATTACCCGGAGCTGAACAAACAGGTGGTAGAATAAGAGACGCGGATTTCACGGATTCACACGGATTAATTCATCTGTGAAAATCCGTGAAATCCGTTTCCTACATTTGGTTGATGTGAACCGTCACCCTTCCAGTTTCTCAAAACTCTCCTCGATAAAGGTAGTGTTTTGGATGCGGGCGAGTTTGGCGTAGAGGCCGTTTTGGGCGAGCAAGGTTTCGTGGGTGCCACGTTCGATGATTTCGCCGTGCTTGAGCACCAAAATCTGGTCGGCCTTGCGGATGGTGCTGAGGCGGTGGGCGATCACGAAGCTGGTGCGGCCTTCCATGAGATGCTCGAGGGCTTCCTGAATTAACCGCTCGGTGGCGGTGTCCACGCTGGCGGTGGCTTCGTCGAGGATGAGGATGGGCGCATCGGCCAGCAACGCGCGCGCGACACTGACGCGTTGTTTCTCGCCCACGCTGAGTTTCACGCCGCGTTCGCCCACGCGGGCGTCGTAGCCCTCGGGCAGTGCGGTGATGAATTCGTGGCAGTTGGCGGCCTTGGCGGCGGCGATGAGCTCGGCCTCGGTGGCATCGAGTTTGCCGTACTGGATGTTCTCGCGGATGGTGCCGTTAAACAGAAACGGTTCCTGGCTGACTATGGCGATGTGTTGGCGCAAGGAAGCCAGTGAGGTGTCGGCTACGCTTTGGCCATCGATGGTGACGCGGCCGGAACTGATTTCGTAAAATGCCGGCAACAAATTCACGAGCGTGCTTTTGCCCGCGCCGGTGGGGCCAACGAGCGCAATCATTTCGCCGGGCTTGGCGCGCAGGGAAATGTTTTTCAAAATGGGCCGGTCGGATTCGTATTCAAACCCAACGTCCTCATAAACCACCTCGCCGCGGACGGGTTCGGGGAGGTCTGATTTGCGCGATTCATCACGCTCGGTTTCGTGGTCGAGAATGTCGAACACGCGCTCGCCGGCGGCGCGGGCGCTTTGCAGCATTTGATTGAGCCCGTGCAGGCGCGCCATCGGTTCATAAAACAGCATCAGGTAAAAAAGGAACCCGACCAGCTCGCCGGTGGTCATGGTGCCGGTCATCACTTCCTGTCCGCCAAACCACAGCACCAGCACGGTGCCCAGCGCGGCAAAAAAATTCATGGCCGGGTTGTAATTGGCCCAGGCGCGCATGATGCCGAGGTTGCCGTGACGCAGGTTATCGGCACGTTCGGCAAAGCGCGCGTCCTCGTGGCCCTGCCGGCCGTAAGCTTTGATCTGCCGGATGCCCTGCAGGTTGTCCATTAATAGCGCGTTCATTGCACTGGCGGCCTCGCGTTGGCGGCGGTAGCGGCGATGGGCGGTGAGCGTGTACCACAAAGCACCGGCCGCCAGCAGCGGAATGGGCGAGAGCGCCACGGCGGCCAAAAATGAATTGGTATAAAACAAAATACCGCTGATGCCACCAATGCAGAGGATGGCGACGGTGCCCTGTTCGGTGCCATCGATGAGCACGCGCTCGACGTTGTTGATGTCTTCAACCACGCGCGTCATGAGGTCGCCGCTGGCGCGTTTGTCGAAGTAATTGACCGGCAACCGCTGCAGTTTACCAAACACCTCGCGGCGCATATCGAAGATGACGTTTTGTTCAAAATGATTGTTGATGCGAATGCGCAGGCTGTTGAAGAGATCGCGCAGGAGAAACGCACCGGCCATGGCGAGCACGGCCCATTTGAGGCGCTGGCTGCCGTCGTCTTTTTCAATGACGCCGTCGATAATGTACTCGGTGAGCTTCGGGTAGGTGAGCGCACAGATGAGGGACAACACCGCGCAACCCACCGTGGCCAGCGCGAGGCCCTTGTACGGCAGCAGATAGGCGAACACGCGCCGGAGCACTTCGCCGGTGGTGCGGCTGCGTGCGGTGAAAGTGGGATCGCCCGCCGGGGCGGAGTGGTCAGCGTGGCTGTGGCTGGACATGCGCGGGAATGGAACCGCCAAGACGCCAAGAGGCCAAGGTTTTATTTGTGGGGGCTAAATCGGCACGCCGTCCGAATCCCAGTGCTGGGCGCGGGCGCATTCGCCGTTGGTGATGAAGAATTCCTCGCGCTTTTGGCCGTTATCATGCCAGCGCGTCCACAAACCCTCGGGCCGACCTTCCTGAAAAAAGCCCTCGGCGGTCACACGTCCGCAGAGGTCCACTGCCTGCGCGCGGCCGGTGTAGGCGGTGTTTTCATCCTGAAAGTACGAGAGGCAGTCGAAGAAATCCCGCGTGGAAGGCATTTCCTGCACCGTGCCGATGGCATCGCGCAGTTCCAAATCTGCAAACCGAACCAAACGCACGCAACGCGCCGTGAAAATTGGACCTCCCGAATTGGACATAACCTCCTCCTGCGCCAAACCTACGCCGGTGATGGCCGGTCGCCCACGAAAACTTATCAACCAATCACAGTTGAAGGCCCTTCGGGCTTGGGCCGTGCGCCGCTAGCCATTAGCCTCGCCCTGTGCCGCGGGAATACACATTGCAGCCTTATCGCGACTCGGTGGAGTTGCAAATCGATTATGAGGCGGAGCTCAATGACTCGCAGCGCGCGGCCGTGACCGCCCTGCCCGGCCCGGCACTGGTGATTGCCGGCGCGGGCTCGGGCAAGACTCGCACGCTCACCTATCGCGTGGCGTATTTGCTGGAACAAGGCGTGCCGGCCGACCGCATTTTGCTGCTGACATTTACGAACAAAGCCGCCAAGGAAATGATGGGGCGCGTGACCGATCTCATCGGACAGGACATGAGCGAGCTTTGGGGTGGCACCTTTCATTCAATCGGCCATCGCGTGCTGCGACGGCACGCAGAGGAGCTAGGCTTTAATCGGTCGTTCACCATTCAGGATCGCGAGGACGCCAAGGGGCTCATCACCGCGTGCATTGCCGAGGCGGACATCGACGTGAAGGCCACACGCTTCCCCAAACCCGACGTGGTGGGCGACATTGGTTCGCTGGCCATCAACAAGCAGATTCCGGTCGCCGATATCATCGCCGAGCGCTACCCGTGGTTTGAGCCGTTGACTGATCAAATCACCGACGTGCTGCGGCGTTACACCGAGCGCAAACAGGCCAATGGCTTGATGGATTTTGATGACCTGCTGGTCTTGTGGCTGCGCTTGATGAAGGAACACGAGGACGTGCGTGAGCTGTACCAACAACGGTTTCAGTTCGTGCTGGTGGACGAGTATCAGGACACCAACCTGCTGCAGGCGGAGTTGATCGATCTGTTGGGTGCGCGTTACAAAAACGTGATGGTCGTCGGCGACGATTCGCAGAGCATCTACTCGTGGCGCGGCGCCAATTACGAAAACATCATGGCGTTCCCCGAGCGATATCCCGGCGCGGTGGTGTACAAAATCGAGACCAATTACCGCAGCACACCGGACATCCTCAACCTTGCCAACGCCGCGATCGCAGCCAACACGCGGCAGTTTGCCAAAGAACTGGCCGCCTGCCGCCCGCCCGGCGAAAAGCCTGCCAAGGTGGTGTGCAGCGCCGCCGACGAGCAATCGGCGTTCGTCGCCCAGCGCGCGCTGGAACTGCGCGAGGAGGGCATTGAGCTCGACGAAATGGCGGTGCTGTATCGCTCGCATTTTCACGCGCTGGAATTGCAGCTCGAACTCACGCGCCGCAACATTCCATTTTCCATCACCAGCGGCATCCGTTTTTTTGAGCAGGCGCACATCAAGGATGTCACCTCGCACCTCAAGTGGCTGGCCAACCCGCGCGACGAGCAGGCCTTCAAGCGACTGGCGCTGATGTTGCCCGGCGTGGGCGGCAAAACGGCGATGAAGTTGTGGGAGCAATTCTGCACCGCGCACGCGGGCGTACGGTCATTGGCGGAATCAATGCAGCTGTGCAGCGGCGTGCCCAAAAAAGCCAAGGTGCCGTGGGCACAATTTTCCGCGACCGTGGCGCAACTCGAAACCGAACCGGTGGCGGGTGATGCCGGCCAAATGATCGAGCTAATCATCGAAGCCGGCTACGCCGATTATCTGGAGGCTAATTACGACAAGGCACCGCAACGCAAGGACGACATCGAGCAGCTGGGCGTCTTCGCGCGGCAATACGATTCGCTGGAGAATTTTCTCGCCGAGCTGGCGCTGCTCACCAACGTGGAAGCCGAGCAAGACCGGTCAGCGCAGGAGGACGAGGAGCGCCTGCGCCTCACCACCATTCACCAGGCCAAGGGGCTGGAGTTCAAGGTGGTGTTTGTCATTATGATGTGCGACGGGATGTTCCCGAGCAATCGCTCGCTCGATTCGCTGGACGGCGAGGAGGAGGAGCGTCGCCTCTTTTACGTTGCCATTACGCGCGCCAAGGACGAGCTGTACCTGTCCTACCCGATGATCCGCACCGTCGCCGGCGGCGGCACCGACGATATGATTCAACAACCCTCGCGATTTCTGAAGGAACTCCCCGATGAACTGATCGACGAATGGAAACTTGGCTCCTTCGACCCGTATCAGCAGGGAGCGTTTTAGATTGGATTCAGGTGGGGTGTGCTCTCCGAGCGCGCCGCGCTATCTCAAAACCCGCACCCCTTCCGGCACGGCCAAATCCGGTTCCACCAACAGCGCCGTGGCCCATGCATCGCTTTCCGTGGCACTTTCGCACACCACCGCCGCCACGCGCGCGGCTTGGGTGGGGCGTCCGGTGCGGGGATCGATCACGTGGCCTTGCTCCACGCCATCGGCGTCCACAAACGATTTGCCGCCGATGCCGGAGACGGACAGCGATTCGTTTTGCAAATCCATAATGTGCAAGGGCGGTTGGTTTTCATCGGGCGCATCCACCGCCACGCGCCAAGGACTGCCGTCGGCCTGAGTGCCGCAAGCGCACACGGTGCTTGTACCGCCGTGAATGAGGAAGTTTTCAAATTCATTCTCGCGCAACAACGCAGCAGCCTGTTCCAACGCGTAGCCTTTGCCGATTGAACCGAGGTCGAGCATCGCTCCATCACGTGCGAATTGAACGGTGGAAGAGGCGGCATCCAACTGGAGGAGTTGCATCCCCGTGCGGGTACGTGCTTCGGCGATGGCATCGTCTGCGGGAGCGGCGCCAGTGTCATTCACAAATCGCCAACATTGCATCAAGGGGGCAATGGTGATGTCAAACGTGCCTTTAGTTTGTTCGCCCAAATTCATGCAGCGTTCGAGCAGCGTGAAGACTTCGTTGGACACACGCACCGGCTCGCGTGCCGCGCGCTGGTTGCAGTGGGCAATTTCGCTGGTGGGTTGGTAGAGACTGAGGATGCCTTCGAGCCGCGTGATTTCCGCCAGTGCCTCTTCCGCCGCCGTACGCAGGGCGGTCTCGGGTGCGCCGTGCAGGGCGACCTCAAAGCGCGTGGCCATGGCCTCGGCGGCGACGGTGACGGTTTCCGGCATGGGATAAAAAAAGGCTCCACGGTCGCCCGTGGAGCCTGAGAAAAGGTTGGCTTATCCGCCGATTTCCTTGATGGGACCGTACGGGCCGTGGTCGAGCTTGGCTTCCTCTTCGTAATCGTAAGCCTTGAACACGCGGCCGGAACCGTCGGTGAACAAGCGCGTCTTACGAACAAAGAGCGCCATGGTACCGCGGCGGTCGGCTACTTCCGCGAGGGAAATCACCGCCTGCACTTTCATGGCAAGGTCGATGCCGGCCACGGGTTCCTCGCCGCTGCGGATGCAGTCCAGCCAGTTCTTGTGGTGCTGCGGAGTGGTGTTGCCGCTGGGAGCAAGATTGGTGAAGCTCTCGGGATCAAACTCCTCGGCGAAGGGTCGCTCTGGCTTGTACTCCAGACTGCTGCCGTTGGTGCTGAGGTACATCGTGCCGTATTGGCCGCGGATTGTTTCGTTGAGACCCTGTTCGTTGACCGATGAGCTGGTGACGATCAGCGTCATGCCGCTCGGGAATTCGGCGAGCACCTGAGTGTTGTCGCTGACGTCACGATCCGGCGTGATCTTGCGGGTGCCGAGACACACAACGCGGCTGGGGAACTCGGCATTGCCCGTGGCACGCATCAGCGGGAATAGACGGTGCGGCACGAGATCGCCCAACAGGCCCGCGCAGTAGGGGAGGTACTTGCGCCAGCGGAAGTAGTGATCGGCGCTGAAATCAATCTGTCGCATGTCATCGCGCAGCCAACCGATCTTGCCGCCCTTGGTGGTCCACTGGATGTCGCCCTTGGTGGCCCAGGGCTGCAGGCGGTAGTTCCATTCGCCCTTGGGGTTGTTGCGCATGTAGGAGCCTTGCGCGAGCACGAGCGGACCCATCTTTCCTTGGGCGATCAGCTCGGCGGCCTTGGCAAAGTTGCCGCAGCTGGTGATCTGGGAGCCCACTTGCACTTTACGCTTGGTGCGCTTCACGGCATCGTAAAACTTGAACGCCTCGCCAAGGTAACGCGTCATTGGTTTTTCAACGTACACGTCCTTGCCGTTCTCCATCGCTTCCACACAGATCGGCGTGTGCCAGTGATCCACCGTGGCGCACACCACCGCGTCGATGTCCTTGCGCTCCACCACCTTGCGGTAATCGGTGTAGGCCTCGACTTGGTCCTTGGAATTTTTGGCGACAAAATCCTTGGCCGCATTGGCACGGTGTTTAGAAACATCGCACATCGCCGCTTGCGAAATGTTGTTGGCCTCGGCGTGCTGGCGCATTTGACGCACGTGCGCACTGAAGCCGCGACCGCCCACGCCGATGTAGCCGACCACGATTTTTTCATTCGCGCCCTTTACGTTGGCGGAGGGAGCCTTGTTGGCACCATAAACTGGAATTTTCAAAGCCGCAGTCGCCGCAGCTACCGTGCCAGTGGTCTTGAGGAATTTGCGGCGGGATGCGCCGGAATTAAGGGAGTTTTTGGGATCATTTTTTTTGCTCATAAAATGCCTTTGTTCGGATTGCCCGTTTGGAATGGCCAAGCATAACGCCAAGCCTCCAAGGGTCAACCCCCAATCTGTCGAGCAGTCTGTGAACCGGATTTGGTTGCCCTTGCCCCAACTCTCAAGACAATGCCCCCGTGCTCGCCGTCACTCGCCTCGCCAACGCCGACTGGGCTGTTATCGCCCTGTACCTCCTCGGCATCATTGCGCTGGGCGTGTGGCTCGGGCGCGGGCAAAAAACCACGCGCGACTATTTCCTCGGCGGGCGCGATCTCCCGTGGTGGGGCGTGGCCCTTTCCATCGTGGCCACCGAGACTAGCGCGCTTACCTTCATCGGCGTGCCGGCGATGCTCTTTGCCGAGGGCGGCAATCTTGGCTTCATCCAAATCGTCTTCGGCTACGCCATCGGCAGACTGATTCTCGCCGTGGTGATGGTGCCGTACTATTTCAAAAACGAAATCTATTCGCCATTCGCACTCATTGGAAACGCCTTCGGCCCCGGCGCACACAAGACCGCCGCCGGCCTTTTCCTCATCGCCGGCACCTTGGCCGCCGGCGTGCGCGTCTTTGTCACCTGTATCCCGTTGCAACTAATGCTCGGCTGGGATGTGACCTCGGCGATCCTCCTCTTTGTCGGCTTGTCATTGGTCTACACCGCCATCGGCGGGCTCAAGGCCGTGGTGTGGACCGATGCGGTCCAGTTTTTCCTGTTCGTTGCCGGTGGCCTGTTTGCGCTGTTTTATATTCCAACCTTGATCGATGGCGGCTGGGCGGCCGCCATGGAGACCGCGCGCGAAGGCGGCAAGCTGGCGTGGTTGAACACGGAGTTTGCGCTAGGCGGTTCGTTCAATATTTGGATGGGCATTTTTGGCGCGACAATCTTCGTGTTGTTCACGCACGGCATTGATCAACTCGTGGCCCAACGCGTGCTCGCCTGCCGCTCCATTGCCGATGGCCGTAAGGCGCTGGTCTTCAGCGCGGTGACGATCCTGCCGATGATGCTGCTCTTCCTGTTCGTCGGCGTAATGCTCTGGTCGCTTTACCAACATACGCCGATGGCCATTGAGATTCCCGAGAATGCTTTCGGCAAAAAACAAACCGATTACGCCTTCCCCATCTTCATGCTCACCGAGGCGCCCGTGGGCGTGAAAGGTCTATTGCTCGTCGGCATCTTCGCTGCGGCCATGTCCTCGGTAAGTTCCGCACTCAGTGCACTGGCGTCCGTGAGCGTGATGGACCTCGGCCTCGGCAAATCGGCAAAGGACGATGAAGCGCGCCTGAAGCTCAGCCGTAAAGCGACAATATTCTGGGGCATCGTTTTGGTGGCCGTTGCTTACGCCAGCCGCGAAGTGGAGTCCGTGATGAACACCGCCTTCGCCCTCGCCGGCCTCACCAGCGGCGGCTTGCTCGGCGGCGTGTTGCTGGCGCTGACATGGAAGCAAACCGACGGCCGCCCGATCATCCTCGGAATGGTCACCTCGCTCGTCGCGATGCTGGCCATCAAGTACGGCCTGAAAGAAGCCATCCATTGGCCGTGGTATACCGCGATTGGCTGCGGGATTACCTTGTTGGCGGCCACGCTCGCGAAGGTGGTTCAAAATAAATAACCACAGAGGCATGCCTCTGTGGTGAAAAATCGGCTCACCCATTCAAACTCAAGTGCCCCAAGGCAAGCAGCCCGTAAAAGGTGTATTCGCAGTCGAGGAAATCGTCGGTCCAGTTGCCGTGGAAGCCGCCTTCTGCGTTCCAAAGTGAATCGACGAAATCGAGGCAGCGCTCGGTTTGTTCCTCGGTGAGGCGCACCTCAAGGGCGGCAAGGGCGTGCAGAGTGGTGGCAGTGGAGAGGAGGTCGGGCATCGGCGCGTCGGGCACGGCAACGAAGCCTCCCTGCGGATGCAGCTGGGCGCGGAGCCATTGGCCGGCCTCGGCGTTGATGGGTAGGTGAAGGTTGTTGAGCAACACGACCGCGCCGGCGGTGGGGTTGGTGGAGCCGATGGGGAGGTTGGGATGATTGTTCCACGCGTGATCGGGTGTTTCCAATTTTTTGAGGCTCTGCAAAATGCGCAGCGGCTTGGGCGGAAGTTTGCCCAAGTCTTGGTAAGCGCCCAGCGCGAGGAAGGAGCCGTAGGCCGTGCCGTGTTCGCGGTCGGGATTGTTGTCCCAACCGCCGCAGGGTTTGCGAAAGTTTTCCAGCCCCTGCAGCAATGCCTTGCGGAGCCCCTTCGGCATCCGATCGCGCCCAACCGTGCCCCAGCAGCGGGCGAGGCAACTGAGGTGTACAAGGTCGAGCCCTTCGCCTTCGCCGTGGGTGAGGAGAAACTGTTCAACGGCGTCGAGAACCGGCGTGTCCTGAAACACCGCCAGCGCGTCCAGTCCAAACACCGTGTAGTACAGGTCGCTTTCCCCATCACGATCACGGAAGCCTCCGTCGGGGTTTTGCTGGGATCGAAGAAAATCACGCACCAACTCCGCAGCATCTCCCAGTGTCTTGGGCGCCACCCGCGCCACTTGCAGCATTTCGAGCCGGAGGCTCATTAGGCCTGCACGGCTTCAGCCTGGTCAGTCTGGCGTGCGCGGATTTTTTCCAGCTCGCTGACTTGCTGCACTTCGCTGCACCAGCCTTTGATCTCCGTGTCGTTGAAAATCTTGCCGATTACGCGGCGGAGGAGGCCTTTGAGGTTGGCATTCTCGAGGTCAGTGAGCGAGCGGATGGCGAGTTCTTTATAAGTGAGCTGCAAATCCTCTGCGCGTTTCACGGCCTTGAGATCGTTATACCATTGCTCAACCTGCTCGAAGGTGACGCCCGCGGGCAGGCGACGGCGCCACACCTCGGCGAGTTGTGCCTTTTGCTCGGCCTTGGCTTTTTCGTGGGCTACGGCCAGCAACAGCGTGGGGCGCAGGCCGGCCAGGTCGTTGGTGTCGCCGTCTTCGCCGAGGTCGGAGAGGTCGTCGCGGATTTGATAGGCGATCCCGAGGTTTTTGCTGTATTCACCAATCACCTCAGAGGCTTCGGAATATTTCTCGATATCTGCGGCGATGGAGCCGAGCCGCAGCGCAACCTCGAATGCGGGCGCGGTTTTTTGCCGGAAAATATCGAGTACCTGCACGGACTTCAGAGGCTCTGGATTACGCTGCCAAACCAGCTCGGCACCCTGGCCGCGGCAAAGATGGCGCTGGCCCTCGGAGGCCACCGAGAGCATTGCGGCCTTTTGTTCGGCGGAAACGGTCGTTTCACCGATGAGCCGGTAGCCTTCGCCGATGAGCAGGTCGCCGACGTTTAACGCCACGGCGAGGCCGTGTTCCTCGTGCAAAGTTTGTTCGCCGTAACGCTCGGCGTCTTCGTCTTCGATGTCGTCGTGGATGAGTGAGGCCTTGTGGAAACACTCGACGGCGACAGCGATTTTTTTGAGGTCGTCGGAGATAGTTTCGCCAGCATCATTACGCAGAGCTTGATACGCCGCCACGCTCAGGAACGGCCGCCACCGTTTGCCCGCGCGCGCGAGCCAGTCGCGGCCAATCGCCTCGGTGTCGCCTTCGCCCGCGCCCATGATTGCCTCAAGCGATTCCGGCGCGAACCACGTGTCCACCTCGTCGTGCAGCGTGGAGAGATCGAGCCGGCGCGTGGTGTCGTCGCTGGTGAGGTGAATGTAATCCCAAATCCAATCTTCATCGACGGTGGTGTCGATGCAATCATCCTGCAGCAGCGGGATCGCCACGCCCGGCACGGCCGCGGCCTCCATGTACGGGAAGGCGCGCTCGAGCACGGGGATGCACGCCACGCCCACGATGGCGTCAATCTTGCCCGTTTGAATGAGGCTCATCACGATGGCGCTGCCCTCGGCGACGAGTGCGGCATAGCCGAGTTTCTCCGCCTCGTATTCCAGATCCTGGATGCTGCACAGCCCGCAGCTTTTGCAGAGCAGGCCAAATTCATCAAACGGCGCAGGGCACTTGGCTTCCACGCGCAGGCATTTGGGGACCATGAGGAGCCGCCGCTCGAACGGCACGGCGGCCAACGTCTCGCGCCAAAGTTCGTTGTTGATGAGGATGCCGATGTAGTCGCGGTAAATTTCCTTGGTGTCGAGCGCGGCGACCAATTCGTCCGCGTGCACTTTTAGGTCGTTCATCGGCACCGGCGGCACGAGGGTTTGTTCGGCCACATAATGCCGCACCTCGCGCAGGATGGTTTCGCGTTCCTCGCGGGTTTGCGGAATGTTCTCGCGCGGCGTCCGCGGCTTGCGCTGCGGAACGACCCGTGGAATTTTCAATGGCGCGCTGGCAGTGGTCATGCAAATAAAAACCGGCCGAGCCGGCGGCGTTGCGTGTGCGGCAGTTTCGCGGATGTGAGACGCCAATGCGAGTGGAATGTTTCAAGCAAGTTAACCTGACTTCTGAGCCGCCAAGGCGGCTGTTGCCTTGGCGTTTGCCGCGGCTGATTTTTCGGCAATTTCATCGGCGCTGGGGAGGCTTTGCAAAACTTCGAGCGGGATGTCGATGTCGGCTTCGGCGGCGAGTTTGGTGAGGCACTTGGTGCGCTCACCCAGCGCTTTGTCCGAGCTACGCTCCTTGGAAAAACGGCTGCGGGCGCGTTGGCTTCGGTCGCGCAGCATTTGGTACACGTCACCGCCGAGCAGCGCCGAGATGTCGATTTTCATTTTTTCGCGGTTCAAATCACCATCGCTCACCACGTCGCCATTGATGGGGCCGCTCTTGTACTTGGGAAACATAATGGCCGCCTCGGGGCACACGCGGCTGCAGGCCGGGCAGTTGGTTTTGCAGTTGTCGTTATTCTGCACTTGGATTTCCTGTTCATCGTCGGTGCCGTAAACATCGAATAAACAAAACGAAAGACACTGCATGCAGTTCGTGCAGCGGTCATAATCAATCACGGGAAACCACGGCTTCCATTCACCGTGCCGCGCCGTCGCGGTCGCCTCGCGTTCCTCCTCCACCAGCGCGGTGATGCCTTCGGTGTCGAGCCCATCAATGTCGCGAAACCGAATCGGCACCTTGCCATTGGCATCTTCCGCATTCGGCGCTTGGCCATTTTCAAAACGCCCGAGCACCAACAGCGCGCTCTCATCCGCCGGCGCCACCGCGCCTTCGCCCGTGCACGTGACCGCAAACCCCTTCTCCAAAAGCGCCGTCAACGTCGAGCCACGCTCCGCCGCATCCAATGCCGCCGCGCCCTCGCCCTCGTAAAGGACGATGTGCAAAATGGTCTCGTCAGCAATTCCCATCTTTAAATTTTCTTCTCCCCTTCCGTTGCAGCCACCGAGCCATCCTCCGGCAGATTAGGCGTTACCGATTCATCGAGCATCGTGGCCGCGGCATCCTCAGCGGACAACTCGCGCATGTTCACCACTTCCGTGCGCTCGGCATTCAGCGGCGCTTGGCAACCTCCGAAGAGCCATTTCACCGCGCGCGGATAACAGGCGGCAATCTTCACCGGCGCCTCGCCGGCCGCCAGTCGCTTAAGCGCCGGATCGCGCCGCGCCGCCATTTCGCACAAATCCGCCACCGCCTCAAACGCCCGGCCGGACTTGCACAACCCCTCCAGCACGCCCGCCTTCACCTCGTCCGGAACCACTTGAGCGTAGTTGCAATGGCAAAAAAGAATGCGCGGTTTGTCGGACATCGGCAAAGCCTAAAGGCGGCGGAGGATTTTGCCAACTGCGGAAGTCAGGCAAGGTCGGTCACCCGATGCGTGGGCTCGGGTTTACCGGGGCGGAAGTGTTCGAGGTGGTCGAGGGTGGCGGTGAGGTTTGGGGGGGCATTGGCGATGGCGGTTTGGACGGCGACTTTTAATGTTTCAGGGGCGGCTTCGGCGCGGAGGTTGATGATGAGTTGGGCGCTGTTGGTGGGGGCGGAGAGTTCGGCGGAGAGTTCGGGGACGAAATCGTTGCGGACGAGGTTGATGATGGCGACTTGGCCATCGAGACTTGCATCAGGGCTGAGGGTCATTTTGAGGTGGGCGATTTCGGCGGAGGCGGCGTTGAGTTGCGATTGGATGTCGGCGGCGAATTGTTGCAGCACGGGCTGGGCTTCGAAGGGGTCGGCGGCACTGAGTTGCACGGTGGCGTTGAGCCAGCCGAGCAGGGCTTCGCCTTCGGCGTAGAGTTCGTAATCCACTGCCACCACAGCGCGGGCGATTTGCTCGGCGTCGGTGATGCGGGCGAACCAGTCGGTGAGGCCCTCGCCGTTGCGGGCGGAGATTTGCAGCACCTCCGCGTTGGGGAATTCGGCGGCGAGTTTTTCGTGGAACGCGGCGAGTGTGTCGGGCTCGAGCAAGTCGGTTTTGTTGATGACGATGAGGTCGGCTTCCTCGAGTTGTTTACGGTAAATGTAAATGACCTTCTCAGAAAACTGGCCGCCTACGCTGAGGCCGAAAATGCGCGAGGCGCGGATGGGATCGACGAGCACGCTCAGCGGTGCGATGCTGAAGTCTTTGCCATAAATGCGCCGCAGCGGATACGTGACCGTCGCCACCAAATCGGTGCAACTGCCGACCGGCTCGGCGATAAAGACATCCGGCCGGGTGCTTTCGGTGAGCTTGGCGGCGGCATCGACCAGCGAATTGAACCGGCAACAAAAACAACCGCCGGGAATCTCTTCCGTGGCAAAGCCCTTGGACCGCAGCATGGCGGTATCAACCAGCTCGCGTCCTTGGTCATTGGTGATCAGCCCCACGGTGCGGCCGGCATCACTCAAGTGTTGTGCCAGAGCGGCGACGCATGTGGTTTTGCCCGCGCCGAGGAAGCCGCCGATCATGATGTAGCGCGCGCGGCTCATTCCCGTGCTTTTTGTTGCTCGAGCATTTTGTCGATGGTTTGGTTGAGGATAGCGGCGTAGCCCTTGGCGTCCACGCATTTGTTATCGAGCGTGCCGCGTGCCTCGTAAAGCCAGCCGTCGGTGTAAGGTTTCTTGTTGATGAGCGAGATGTCTATTTGCAGCTCGGGATTGGTGCCTGCAAATTCACCCGCGCAAAAATTGTAAACATCCGAGATGGCCTTGAAGCCTTCGACCCACCCGAGAATCTGCCCCGGCGCGATGGCCGCACCGGCCTTTACCTCGAAGCCGTGATCCACCATGTCGCCGAGCATCCGCGTGGCAAATTTTGTAAACCCAATCCGCCACACGCCGTCCTCGCCTTGCCGCGCCCAGAAATGCGATGGGCTGTAAATGCAGTCCACCGGCAAACGAGTCGCGAAATGCGAACGCTTGAACAGCAGCGTTTTGTTTTCTGATGCCATCGGTGCCGAGAAGGTTTCCGAATCCTCCTGACGAGGCAAGTCACAAAAGGCTCGAATGCCGACAGTCGGCGCGTATTCTGCCCGTCCGCATGATTTACTTCGACCATAACGCCACGTCACCCCTGAGTGCGGCCGCGCGTGAGGCTTGGCTGGCGGCTTGTGAGCGGTTTGTGGGGAATCCCTCGAGTCCGCATCGGCTGGGCGCGCGCGCGGAGAAGGCGTTGGCGGATGCGCGGGAGGAGCTGGCGGGGTTTTTGGGATGCGGGGCGCTGGATATCGTTTGGACTTCGGGCGCGACGGAATCGGGCAATTTGGTGATGCATCATTTCGCAGAGACGCTGGCGGCGGATGCGGAGGTTTGGATTTCAGCGGTCGAGCATCCATGCGTGATCGACGCCGCGAGTTTGCACTTTGGCGGGCGAATGAAAACGTTGCCGGTGACAGACGGGGGCGTTTTGGATTTGGAGAGGTTGGCCAAGCGGTTATCAAAACAGCAACCGGGACTCATCGCGGTGATGGCCGCCAACAATGAAACCGGCGTGCTGCAGCCCTGGCGCGAGGTGCGCGAGCTTTGCGCGGAACTCAACATTCCGTTTTTTTGTGATGCAGCGCAGTGGATCGGAAAATTACCGGCGGCGGACTTGGGTGAGTGCGATTTTGTGAGCGGCTGCGCCCACAAGTTCGGTGGTCCAACGGGCGTGGGATTATTGAAATGCCCGGCGCAAGGCGCGATTCGGGCGCAATTAGTGGGCGGCCCACAGGAGGAAGGCCGCCGCGCGGGCACGGAGAATGTCGCCGGTGTACTCTCAATGATGGCGGCGCTGGCGGAGCGCGAAGGGGCTTTGGAAGGGGACACTATTTTAGATAGGGAAGCTTGGCGGAACGGATTCGCGGCAAGCCTCGCCGACGCGAAAATCCTTGGCCAAGGTGAGGACCGTTTGTGGAACACCGTCTCCGCGCTGTTGCCGGGTGATTGCCGCGCGCGCTGGGTGGTGAAGCTGGACAAGGTGGGCTTCGCCGTCTCCACCGGCAGCGCCTGCGCCAGCGGCAAGGAGGCGCCGAGCCACGTGTTGCAGGCGATGGGTGTGGCGGATGAAGACACCGACCGCGTGGTGCGCTTTAGCAGCGGCTGGGAAACTACGGCTGAGGATTGGCTGGCTTTGTCGAAGGGCGTGGCTGAGGTGTCGGCGGAATTCGCCCGCGACTAGTCTTCTTTTTCCCCTTCTACCGGCGGCGCAATAGAGCCGCCGATGCCACCGCCACCGATACCGCCACCATCAATTCCACCAGGCGGGAGCATCGAGTTGGTTTCGGAGCCGGGGATGCCGGGCATGGGCGCTTCGAGTTGCGTATCGGGATGAAATGGGTTGGGCCTGATGACTTTCTTTTGACTGAACCAGAGGATGACGCACGGGATCAAGATTCCCAGCGCCAGCGAAATGTAGACGGGTGTTTTATCCTTGGTACTTTTAATGGCCAGCACGATGCCCAATGCCATCGTGGCCACGGCACCGATGACCATGATGTAAATTAGGATCTTAAATGCTCGCGTGTCTGCCTCCCAATCGGTGAGGGTGCGCGGCTGAGTTTCCGCCTCGAGATCCAGCGGCGCGGTAGTGCGCGGGTATTCCTGCGCGGTGTGTACCCACCAGATTTTTTGCAGGAAGGTTTGCGCCTCACCATCATCCTTTTGCCGCGAGGGATCGATTACAAAATAAAACCCCGACAACAAATACAGCAACAGCAGCGGCGTAAAAAAACAGCCGAGAAAAAGGTGAATGCGGCGGATGAGCTTCACCTACTTGATTTCCCCGGGCAGAGGAATCTTGATTTTCTGCCCGACCAGCAAGCGGTTGGGGTTCAGGCCGGGGTTGGCCTTGAGCACCTGGGTTTGAGTCACGGTGCCGAGGCCCTCTTCCTTGTAGTGGCGATTGTAGGCCAGGATGATGGTGCTCAAAAATTCTCCCGTCTCCACCTTGTGCTCATTGTACTTGAAATCCTGCGCCACCGTCCGGGGGTTGGGATCCACCGGTTGGGTGGCTGGTTTTTGCCTGGCCACCTTGTTGATGAGGTCGCCCAGTTTCACAATGGCTTGCTTCAGTGCCTCGCGATCCTCGATGCGGTTTCCATCCAATTCCTTCAACGACGTCCGCAGGGCGGCAAGGTCTTCGGCAGTGGCAAAATTCTCCGCGAGCTTTGCCGTCAACCTCGTGTTGCTGGCGGTCAGCTGCTTCACTTCGATGCGAAGTTTTTCAGTCTCCGCCATTTGTTGTGCATGCGCGTCCTTGATTTCATCAATCTCCCCTCGCAACCGCCGGAATTGTTCCGCGTAAAACTTCGTCTGCGCATCCACCGCCGGTGAAGGCGCGGGGGCCGTTGGGGCGGCGGGTTTCGCTTCCGCCGGCTTGGGTGCAACCGGGGGCACGGGGATTGGCGGCTCCTGGGCAATCGCCGTAAACGACAAAACGCCCAGCATCAAAACAGGAAATCTGATATCACTCCTCATGTCTGCAGGATAACGGCTCGGGCCCAAACATTCAAGCGTCAAGCACGGGATTGGACGGATTTCGCTTTGCAGGGCTTCATTCATTTCACATGCTCATACGATGACCGCTGCTGAGGCAATGCAATCGGGCACTGATATGCTGGCCACAGCGGGCGTGGATGCCCCGCGCGTGGATGCCGAGTGGTTGCTGGCCCACGTGCTCGGCTGCGCGCGGGCGGAGTTGGCCTTGCGGATGCACGCTTCGCTCGATGCTGCACAGCAAAAGGAATGGGACTCGCTGCTCGCCCAACGCGCCCGGCGCATTCCTTTGCAGCATATTTTGGGGACGGCCATTTTCTGTGGGCTCGAAATCACCGTGAACTCCCACGTGCTCGTGCCGCGCCCGGAAACAGAATTGCTGGCCGAACGGGCGTGGACCTTTGCCGCGCAACAGCCCGCACCGCGCGTCCTGGATTTTGGCACGGGCAGCGGTTGCCTCGCCATCGTCCTCGCCGCCCATTGCCCGGATGCGCAGGTGTGGGCGCTGGATGTTTCTCCGAAGGCACTTGCCGTGGCCCGCGCCAATGCCGAGCGCCATGGCTTGGCCGGACGCATCGAGTTTTGCGAAGGCGATGGCCGTGAGCGGTTGCCGGGCGACGATGTGTTTGATCTCGTGCTGGCCAATCCGCCCTACATCCCCACCGGTGAACTGTCCGTGCTGCAAACGGAAGTGCGCGAGCACGATCCGGCGTTGGCACTGGATGGCGGGGCCGATGGGCTGGAGTTTTACCGCACACTCGCCGCGCTGGCCCTGCCGCGCCTGCAGCCCGAAGGGCGGCTGATGCTCGAGGTGGGCGATGGCCAGGCCGAAGCGGTGGCCGCGTTACTGACTGAGGCGGGCTGGGCCGAGCCCGAGTTGTTGCCCGACTTGAATAACGTCTTGCGAATGGTGATTGCCTCCCCCGCCAAATCGTGAACAATGCGCGCAAGGAGTTTCCCCCCGCATGGATAGTTTGGAAATCAAAGGAGGCACCCCGTTGCATGGCGAGGTGGAAATCAGTGGCGCAAAAAACGCCGTGCTGCCCATCCTTGCTGCCACGCTGCTCACGCGCGAGCCGTGCGTGCTGCGGCGCGTGCCGGATTTGGCCGATGTGAAGACCATGTGCCAAATCCTCGAGAGCCTTGGCGCCAAAACTAAAATCAAGGGAGACACCGTCACCGTGCGCGCCGAAACAGTGCGGGACTTTGTCGATTACGATTTGGTGCGCAAAATGCGCGGCTCGCTCTGCGTGCTCGGCCCATTGCTGGCGCGCCTGAAAAAAGCAACCGTGTCCCTGCCCGGCGGCTGCGCAATTGGCACGCGCCCGGTGGACCTGCATCGCAAGGCGATGGAAGCGCTCGGTGCCAACGTGAAAACCGAAAACGGCTACATCGTCGCTAAGGCGCGCAAGCTGGTGGGGGGCGAGATGTTCCTTGGCGGACGCGCCGGACCCACTGTGCTGGGCACGGCCAATGCCATGATGGCCGCCACGCTGGCCGAAGGCATCACCGTAATCGAACACGCCGCGTGCGAGCCGGAGGTGGTGGATCTCGGCAAGTTTCTCAACAACATCGGCGCGCAAATCCAGGGGCTCGGCTCTCCCACGCTCACCATCACGGGCGTCAAGGAACTCGGCGGCGCAGAGCACGAGGTCATCCCTGATCGCATCGAGGCCGCCACCTATGCCATCGCCGGCGTGGCTACGAAAGGCGAGGTCACGCTCAAAGGCGCGCGGCCCGATCACATGAAAGCCGTACTCGAAAAGCTCCGCGAAAGCGGCGTGAAAATAGAGCAGTCCAAGGGCAAGCTCACCTTCAAGCGCGGGCGCGGCCTGCACAGCGTGCACGTCACCACCCTGCCGCATCCGGGTTTTCCCACCGATGTGCAGGCGCAAATGATGGCGTTCATGACGCAAACCCCCGGCATCAGCATCATCACCGAGCGCATTTTTGAAAGCCGCTTCACTCACGTGCAGGAACTGGAACGGCTCGGTGCGGAGATTTCCATCGAGGGCCCCAACGCCATCGTGCACGGCGTGCAAAAACTTTCCGGCGCGTCGCTGATGGCTACCGACCTGCGCGCCAGCGCCGCTCTTGTAATCGCCGGCATGGTGGCCAAGGGCACCACGCAGGTGAACCGCATCTACCATCTCGACCGCGGTTACGCGCACCTCGACGCCAAGCTCAAAAAACTCGGCGGCAAAATCCGGCGCGTAAAGTAAATCGTATCAGGCCTTTCCCGCGCGCTTTGGCGGTCAGGCGCAATGAAGTCCAGCGTCATGTTTTTGAACCGCCAAGTCGCAAAGACGCCAAGAATTTGGTAGGGCGGCCTCTACTTCTTCAAGAATGCCAGTAGATCCGCTAGCTCCTGTTTCGTCATCGTTTTCTCCAGCAGATCTGGCATGAGTGACTTGGGATTGGCGCGGAGGGTTTTAATGTTTTTTTGCGGGAGCGTCTTGGTGAGGCCGAGCGGGAGCTTGAGGGTGATCTGGTCGGGCGTGTTGGCCGTGAGCAGTCCGGCGAAGGAATGGCCATCTTGGGTATCCACCTCATACATCGTGTATTGCGCGTAGACTTCCTTGTTGGGCACGATGATGTGCAGCAGCAGCGCCTCGGCGGGTTGATTGCGCAGGCCGGTGAGGTCCGGTCCCACGGCGTGGCCTTGGCCGCTGTGGGTGTGGCAGAGGGCGCAGGCGCGGGTAAAAATCTTCGCGCCATTGGCGGCATCGCCTTTCATTTTCAAAATGGGCTTGGCGTCCTCGAACGCCTTCATGCGATCGCCGCCTGCGTGTTGGGCGAAAAGTTTCTTGGCGCGTGCGCCGATAGTTTTGTTGCGCTCCAACGCCTTGCGCCGCGCGGGCGAAATGGCGTGCACGGGGATGGTGCCTTTCTCAAGCGCGTCCATGAGGGCGGGATGATGGAGGGTGCTGCGGGTGACGACGCCGAGCACCGCCTCGCGCACGGTCGGGCTGAAGCTGGCCCACGCTTCGGGTGCCAACAGGGCTTGGCTGACTTTCGCATCGTTCAAGTTGCCCAAGGCCTGCACGGCAGCGGCTTGGATGTCGGGCGTGCGCAGGGCGACGTCGACCAAGCCCTTGCGCGGCACCAGCGTGCGGAGCAGGGTTTCGCCGGCGAAATCGAAATCGGTGTTGCCCATCAGCTCTATGGCGGCGAACCGGCGCGGCAGGGAGATGCCGACCATCACGGAGTTGCGCGCGGAGCGCAGGGTGGACTTGATGGTGAAGTCGGCCACCACATCCGGCGGCAGTTTGTTTTGCTCATACTTCACCTTGATCTCGGCCGGTGTGAGCTTGGATTTGAGCGGGATGAAATTTCGGAGCGGATGCGCGTCGGGATGCGTGGCGGTGAGTTTCACACCTTTCTTTTTCGCGCCGATGATGAGGCCATTCAGGAAGGCGGCGCGTTCCCACACAGAGATATTAATGGGTTCCTTGCGCAGCTCGGGCTGGGCCATCTGCGTGCCGAGATTCCAAAAATGAATCATCTGCGCCGGTCTGCAATCCTGCGCGATGATCGTGCCCAGCTCCTTCATCAACGTGAGGTAACTCTGTTGGGCGATCCCATTTTTGATCGGGCGCGTGGTGCGAATGAAATCGAGGACGGGCATCGATTCCCCTTTGGAAAGCGAACTGAACACAGCGGCGCGCAGCCATTTGTCGTTGGGATCCCGCATGAGCGCGGTCGCGAGCGCGTTGGCTTTGTCGGGATGTTTTTGCATGGCCAGTTGAAGTGTGGCGAGGAAGCGCGCATTTGCATCATCGGACTTGGCCCTTTCCAGCAACGAGGCCACCGGCGTTTTCGGAAACTTGCCTTGGCGGATTTGGAGGTTGCGACGGGCAGCGGTTTGTTGGGCGGCGGTGGGCTTGGGCGGGGCGGGGGTTTTTAATTTAATGCGCCAGATGCGACCGTGGTTTGTGCCGGCTTTGAAGGGGAGTTTGGCGCGGATGGCTTCGGGTAGGTAGCGGGGGTGGTCGATGTATTGGCGGACCATGTCGCAGATGTAGAGCGCGCCGTCGGGGCCCACGGTGGTGTGGACGGGGCGGAACCATTGGTCGGGTGTGGCGAGGAAATCGCGGCCGGGTGTGGGGTGCGCGGCGGTGAAGGTGGCACCGGCAGGGGTGAGCACATGGCGTTGCACGAGGTTTTGCGCGGGTTCGCAAATGAATGCGCTGCGGCCGCGGATGCAAATGCCGCTGGCGCTGGTGTAAGTGCCGCTGTGTTGCTTGTTAATCAGGCTGGGGATGTAGCTGGCGGCGGTGGTGTCGGGGCTCAGCGGATACACCTTGGCGGCGACGGGCACGACGTTTTCCACAGTGTCGGTGAAGGGATAATGCGGGTTGCGCCGGAGCAGCTCGGGTGAGAGCACCACGTGCATGAGCGGGTTGCGGTTGCTGGAAACAAAACGGTTGCCGCGCGCATCAAAGCATTGACCGAACTGGCCGGTGCCGGCGAGAGGTTCGTAAACAAACGTCTCCGGATGAAACCGTCCGTCCTGCCGCTTGGCGGTGACGGCTGCGCGCTTGGGGTGCAGCGGGCTGGTCACGTTGGCATCCGTGAGCCCGCTGGTGA
>CAZJRV010000011.1:0-25064 GCA_964548235.1 uncultured Verrucomicrobiota bacterium | reverse complement strand
CCCACGGCTACCTGCCACGCGGCGTGGCTCACAATGACTTTATTTTTTCGGTCATCGCCGAGGAAAGCGGGTTTGCGGGCAGCACGCTGGTGATCCTGCTGTATGGAGGCATTATTGTGGCGGGCATCCGAACCGCCAGCCAGTGCCGCGACCGCCTCGGAAGGCTTATCGCCATTGGGGTGGTCACGCTGTTGTTCAGCCATGTGTTTGTAAACATTGGCATGAACATCCGGATGGTGCCGGTCACGGGTCTGCCTCTGCCGCTGCTCAGTTCGGGCGGATCGTCAGTGGTGTGTTCGCTGCTGGCGCTGGGGCTGCTACAAAATGTGCGGCTCTATCAACGAACGATTTAAAAAAAATTGCAAAGGAAATTTTACAAATGAGTAACAAACAATTTGGTCGCAGAAGAAAAAACCAACGATTCCGTCCCAGTGGTGGAATGAAGAACAAACCCACTATAGTCGATTCCAAGGAAAAAGGGCGCGCGGATATTGAGGATGGCCGCGTGCTTGATGAGCCGGTTTATGAAAACCAGCACGAGGCGGAAATTCTTGCAGCTGAAAATGAAGCCGCGGGCATCAAGCCTGAGCCGGTGGAGGCGCCGAACGAAATCACCGAGCCAAAGCCCAAAAAGCCAGTTGAAGAAAAGGGCGTTGTAGCGTCCGTGAAACGAGCCGCCCGAAAAATAATCCGCAAGCTCCTGCCCAAACAGGATTCGGACAAGGAGATCATCATCAACGCCGAGTCCCTCGAAACTCGGGTGGCCCTCATGGAAAAAGGCGTGCTCGAGGATTTCACTATCGAGCGCAATAACGATGAACGCATCGTCGCCAGCATTTACAAGGGCAAAGTGCGTAACCTCGAGGACCGTCTTGAGGCGGCGTTTGTGGACATCGGCATTGAGAAAAATGCCTTCCTGCATTACTGGGACATCACTCCCACCAACCTCGATAACCGTTACGAAATGGTGGAACGCAAAAAAAAGCGCCGCAGCACTCCACGCCTCACACGCAAGGATATCCCCAAGAAATATCCCGTCGGCAGCGACATTGTCATTCAGGTCACCAAGGGCCCCATCGGCACCAAGGGCCCGCGAGTCACCACGCATCTTGCCATCCCCGGGCGCTTTCTCGTGCTGCTACCCGCCTCCGATCAACTCGGCATTTCCAAAAAAGTCCAAGATCCACAGGAACGCAAACGCCTCAAGGAAATCCTGCGATCCCTCGACATTCCCGACAACATGGGCGCCATCATTCGCACTGCCGGCGAGGGACAAAAACAGCGCTATTTTGTACGCGACCTCGCGATGCTCAAAGAGACTTGGGAGACCGTTAAGAATCGCATCGACAACAAGCCCTCACCAATCTGCGCCTTTCGTGACCCGGACCTCATCGAACGCACCGTGCGAGATTTTCTCACTGAAGACGTACATCGCATACTCATCGACAACAAATCCGAATTCGAGCGGATGCAAAAACTGATCGAGCGGATTTCACCACGTTCAAAAAACAAGCTGGAATTCTACAGCGAACCACAACCCATCTTTGACAAGCTCAACATCTCACGCCAGCTCGGCCAGGCCTTTTCGCGCAAGGTCACGCTCAAGGGCGGCGGCGCCATCGTCATTGATGAAACCGAGGCTCTCGTCGCCATCGACGTCAACACCGGCAGCCACAAGGGCGGCAAGGATCAAAGCAGCACCATTCTCAAGGTTAACCTCGAATCCGCCGAGGAAATCTGCCGCCAACTCCGCCTACGAAACATGGGCGGCCTCATCGTTGTGGATTTCATAGACATGAAACAACGGCGCGACCGCGACAAGGTAATGCAGCGCATGAAGGAAGGCCTCCGACGCGACAAGGCCAAGACACACGTCCTGCCCATCTCCCAGCTCGGCCTGTTGGAAATGACGCGCCAACGCCATTCCGAGAGCGTCCTTTCCACCTTTTACGATGAGTGCGACTATTGTAAAGGCCGCGGCCACATCAAAACGCCCGTGACGATGAGCGTCGAAATCCAGCGCAAACTCGACGAACTGCTCCGCAAACGCCAGCCCGGTGATGACGACGATTATCAACTTCGCATTGTCGTAAACCCCAACGTGCTCGACCGCCTACGGCGCGAGGACGAAGACATCCTCATCAATCTTGAGAAAAAACATCTCGTGAAACTTGCATTCCGTGGGGACACCTCATTCCACGCGGAACAATTCAAAATCTTCGACGGCCTGAAAAATAAGGAACTGATTAGCGTGGGCGAAACCGTTTCCTAACGCGCATTATTCTTTTGACAGAAAGAGCGCTTGGCGTTGCCATCTGGAATGCGCATTTACTTTATTCTCACTCTGGGTTTTTTAGTCGGCGAATTACACGCCTCCCCTCTGCCCAATTCCAAGCCGCTCACTCTCAAAGGCGATTTATCCGCACAAATGGTCGCGGGCATTGATCGTTTCCTGATGCGCGAAATCGCAAACGCAGCAAGACTTCGCGCAAATTCAACTCTCGATTCCATCCAAAACAATCGCAATCGCTTTGGCACCATCATCGGTGCCATAGATAAACGCTCCCCCATCAAAGCCCTCGAATTCACCAGCACCACTTCCAGTCCATCCCTTCGTTACACTGATACGATTATGTCAGTACACGCCGTACGCTGGCCAGTGCTGCCGGGCGTGCAAGGTGAAGGACTGCTAATACAACCCAAAGGCACCCTGCGCGCCCGTGTGATCGCACTGCCTGATGCGGATCAAACCCCCGAGCAACTCGCCGGCATAGCACCAGGCATTGCCGCCACCTCACAGTTTGCCCGTCGGTTGGCAGCTGCGGGTTGCCAAGTAGTGGTGCCTGTGCTCATCAGCCGCAGCGATGAATTTTCCGGGGACGCTCATGTACGATTTACCAATCAAACCCACCGCGAATGGGTTTATCGCCAAGCCTTCCAAATGGGTCGTCACGTGATTGGCTACGAAGTGCAAAAAACACTGGCCGTGGTCGATTGGTTTGCCGCCGAAAATGCGAAACAACCTAACCCAGCACCTATCGCCGTGGCCGGTTATCACGAAGGCGGGTTGATTGCCCTTTATTCTGCCGCACTGGATCCCCGCATCGAGGCCGCCTTGGTAAGCGGCTATTTTTCCGAACGCAGTCGCGTTTGGGAGGAGCCCATATATCGTAATGTGTTTGGCTTGCTCGAAACATTTGGCGATGCGGAAATCGCGAGCCTAATTTCGCCGCGCGCCTTGGTCATTGAACACAGCAGCATACCCGGCCTCAATGCCCCTCCCAAAGTCCGCCCTGGTCGCCGTGCCGGGGCAGCGCCGGGTATCCTTGCAACGCCCCGGACCGAAACCGTGTT
The DNA here is from genome assembly GCA_964548235.1 of uncultured Verrucomicrobiota bacterium. Classification (GTDB taxonomy): domain Bacteria; phylum Verrucomicrobiota; class Verrucomicrobiia; order Limisphaerales; family UBA1100; genus JACNJL01. The sequence goes on along the minus strand of CAZJRV010000011.1, from coordinate 21,710 downwards.
GGCGGAATTCAATCGTGCAAAAAAACTCAGCAAGAATGGAAAACGAATGGTGCTGCTCAACAAAATGGGGAAGGAACCGCTCGATACATTCGGGAGTAATGTCGCGCTGCAAACATTGCTTAAACTCGCAAATATCAACCCAAAATCCAATTGGGAAAAGGCCAAGCCGCCTGCAAAGGCACTGCATACGAAGCAACCTTTAAACCGACAAAAGCGACAAGTTGCCGAATTGGTGGGGCACACGCAAAGGCTGTTGCGTTTCTCCGAATACAAACGCGCGGATTCATTTTGGAAAAAACTGCCTGCGGACGATGCGGCCAAGTGGAGCGAGCAATGCCACCCGCACCGGAACCAATTGTGGAACGACATCATTGGGAAATTCCCCCCCGCCAATCTTCCCGTCAATCCACGCAGTCGAAAATTCATAGAGACGGATAAATGGACCGGCTACGAAGTGGTGCTCGATGTGTGGACCGATGTATTTGCGTGGGGATATTTGCTCGTGCCGAAGGACATCAAGAAAGGCGAACGCCGTCCCGTGATCGTGTGCCAGCATGGCCTTGAAGGCCTGCCCAATGACGTGGTAACCCGCGACAAAAGCCAGCGCGCTTTTCGTGCGTACAAGGGATTCGCCGCGGAATTGGCCGATCGTGGCTTTGTCACCTTCGCCCCGCACAACCCTTATCGTGGCCGAGATGCATTTCGCGTGCTCCAGCGCAAGGCCAACCCGCTCGGACGCTCCCTTTTCTCGGTGATAATCGCACAGCATAATCGCATCATCGATTGGTTGGAGGCATTGCCATTCGTCGATAAATCGCGCATCGGATTTTACGGCCTGTCTTATGGTGGCAAAACTGCAATGCGAGTGCCGGCTTTGGTGCCGCGCTATTGTCTCTCCATTTGCTCGGCGGATTTTAACGAATGGATAAGAAAAAATGTCACCGTGGATTCACGCTACAGCTATATGTTCACCGGCGAATATGAGATGTTCGAGTTCAACCTCGGCCATACCTTTAACTACGCAGAAATGGCCGCGCTGATTGCTCCGCGCCCGTTCATGGTTGAACGCGGCCATAAGGACGGGGTTGCGCCGGATGAATGGGTGGCATACGAATTCGCAAAGGTCCGTCGCCTGTACGCAAACCTCGGCATTCCCGAGCGCGCAGAGATCGAGTTTTTCAATGGCCCACATACCATTAACGGAAAAGCCACCTACGATTTTTTGCACCGCCACCTTAATTGGCCCAAGCGATAACCGATGATCCCCACCGTTATCACCCTCATCATAGGCGCAATCGGCCTCGCGGCTTGGGTGCTGTTGGATGACCCGCAGCCGCGTCCTCTGGATCTGCCCAGCGAACCATTCCCGGATAATTGGCGTAAACTCTTGCAAAAACGCTGGCCACTTTACAACTCCCTGCCGGAGGTGCTGCAACATCAGCTTGAACAACTGACGATTGTGTTTCTCGACCGGATTGAGTTTCAGGGCGTCGACCTTGAAATCACCGACGAAATGCGCGTACTCACCGCCGCGCAGGCGTGTTTGCTGTTGTTAAATCAGGATACATTTTATTCACCCCAACTGCGATCCGTGGTGATTCATCCACGCGCCTATACTGCCACCCGCCACGACAGCGCGGGTGGCGAGGCAATGGAGAGGCGAATCGCCGTCCAAGGCCAATCATGGGGCAGCGGCTCGGTGGTGCTTTCATGGGACAATACCCGCACCGGCGCTGCAAACGACAAGGATGGACGCAACCTCGTGCTGCATGAGTTTGCCCATCAACTCGACCAAGCCGATGGCCTCGCTGATGGAGCGCCGGCGCTGGGCTCGCGCGAGCAGTATCAATGTTGGCAAAAAGTGTGTTCGCGAGTGTTCAATGATTTGCGGGACAAGGTGGAGCGCGGCAACAAAACCGTCATCGACGAATATGGCGCGACCAATCCCGCGGAATTTTTTGCCGTGGCCACAGAAACGTTTTTTGAAAAGCCGCACCAACTCAATAAGAGGCGGCCGGAATTATACGCGCTATTGAGCGAGTACTATCGCGTAAATCCCCTTTCCTGGCCGTAAGGCATCCCAAAAAAACTTCACCCGCCAGCGGGAGCCAGCGGGTGAAGATCCTTTAGTAGCCTTTACTTGGTCTGCTTCTTACTGGGCAGCCCAGTTTGCGGGGGACATCCGAACTGCTTCGCAAGAAAATAGAGTAACAGAGTTTGCCAATGAATGTACAGTGATGGAGATCATCAAGGGATTGGGCGCGATGGGTGGTTTAATTTTGCTCCGGATCGTGCCGGTGCAGGCCCACGTCGTGGGCAATATCGTCGAATTCCTCGCGGGTAACATCGTCCAGACGCTTGCCGCGATCAGCAAGCTTCTCGTTAATCTTCAAGGCTTTCTCGGTCATTTCTTCGTGGGTATCCTTAGTGCCGCCCACCAGCGCGAAGTTGTCGCCTTGCGTGACTCGCTTGTGGCCGTCGGTGTCGAGCCCCACTCCCAGCATTACGGCTTTCGGTTCTTGTTGCGTCAAGCGCGCCATCTGCAAGGACGGTAGCAAATTCACACCCTGTGAACAAGTCGAAACTAGGGAGCAGTCAACGATTGCCCATTTTGACGGGGCCCCAAGCCCAATAAAAATGGAATCGCCGTCTCTGCCCATTCCTTTGGCGACGGAAAATCCGCCGCTGACGGCCCGAAACAACTGCGCAACATTTGTGTATTGATAACGCCCGGATTGAAGGAGACAGCCGCCATGCCTTCAGGCAACTCCTGCGCCAACGATTGTGTAAGCCCTTCAATCGCCCATTTGGTGGCGCAGTACGGTGCCACTTCGGGCGAGGCCGAGCGCCCCCAGCCAGAACTGAAATTGACGATCACCCCACTCTGTTCCCGCGCCATTGCTGGTAGAAAATGGCGGATCACATTCGTCACGCCCTTGATGTTCGTGTCGATAACTCCGTCAAATTCTTCAGCCGACACATCCCACAAAAATTTGTTTTTATTGATCACCGCCGCATTGTTCAGCACCAGATCCGGCACACCGTGTTCTCGTGTGACTGCAGCTGCCCACTCGCGCACGGCGGCATCATCCCTCACGTCCACAACTGCAAACGAGTGTGAATGCCCAAGTGCCTTTTCCAGTTCACGGATTTTTTTTACTGCCCGACTGCAACCCGCCACCCGATGCCCCTCCGCGGCAAAGCCTTCGGCCAATGCCCTGCCTAAACCGCGCGCCACACCGGTGATGACCACCACCTTTCCCGCTGTATTTCCGCGCGCCATTATCATGCGCGGATAATTATGGCGTTTCCATTCCGCGTCCACCCTTTATATTGGGTCCGCGTGAATCGCTTTGAAACAAAACTGGCCGGTCACCATTGCTCACTCCAGCGCAACGCGCTCATCACGCTGCAGCTCAACGTGGGGCGCAAGTGCAATCAAGCCTGCCGACATTGCCATGTGGATGCCGCCCCGTGGCGCACTGAAATGCTCTCACCAAAAACGGCGGAGCGTTTGCAGGATTGGATTACCAACCACAAACCCGCCGTGGTTGACATTACCGGTGGCGCGCCGGAATTATCCAAACATTTCCAATCGCTTGTAAAAACCAGTCGCGAAGTGGGCAGTCGCGTTATTGACCGTTGCAATTTGACCATTCTTTTGGAGGACGGCTTTGATTGGCTGCCGTCATTTCTTGCGGATAATGAAGTCCAAATAATTGCTTCACTCCCGTGTTATCAGGCCGAAAACGTGTCGCGCCAGCGTGGCAATGGCGTGTTTGAAAAGAGCATCACCGCCCTCCAAACCCTCAACGCCCTCGGCTATGGCACCGCCTTGCCGCTGCATTTGGTTTACAATCCGGTGGGCCCCACGCTCCCGCCGAGTCAATCCGAATTGCAGGCGGAATATCAGGAGGCCCTGCGGCGTGATTTCGGCATTGTGTTTAATGAACTCTTCACCGTCACCAACCAGCCCATCGCGCGTTTTGCGGAAGATTTGCGGGCCCACGGAAATTGGGATCAATATCTCGAACTGCTCGCCAACCATTTCAACCCCGATGCCGTGGATGGCCTGATGTGTCGCGATACGTTAAGCGTGGGCTATCAAGGCGAGTTGTACGATTGCGATTTCAACCAAATGCTCAACCTCCAAATCGCTAATGGCAAACCCCTTTATTTATGGGAAATTACTCCTGCTGATCTCGTCGGTCGGCCCATTCTCACCGGCGATCATTGTCTCGCCTGCACCGCCGGAAACGGAAGCAGTTGCACGGGCGCTCTGGCTTGACTAGGTCTTCAAGTAAACCTCGCCACCTTGTTCGACAAATTCCCTGGATTTTTCCGCCATCCCGGTCTCAAGCGCTTCGGCTTCGGTGATTTGATTTTCTCTGGCAAACTTGCGGATGTCGTCGGTAATGCGCATACTGCAAAAATTGGGCCCGCACATGCTGCAGAAGTGGGCAGTCTTGGCGCCATCGGCGGGGAGGGTTTCATCGTGAAATGCCAACGCGCGCACGGGGTCCAAGCTCAGGTTAAACTGATCCTCCCAACGGAATTCAAACCGCGCCTTGCTCACTGCATTGTCGCGATATTGCGCGCCGGGATGCCCCTTGGCGAGGTCCGCGGCATGCGCAGCGATCTTGTATGTAATGACGCCTTCTTTCACATCATCGCGATTAGGGAGGCCAAGGTGTTCCTTGGGTGTCACATAACAAAGCATCGCAGTTCCGTACCAACCAATCATTGCCGCGCCAATGCCGCTGGTGATGTGATCGTAGCCGGGAGCGATGTCAGTCGTCAGTGGCCCGAGCGTGTAAAACGGCGCGTCGTGGCACCACTCGAGTTGTTTTTTCATGTTGTCCTCAATCATGTGCATCGGCACATGGCCGGGTCCCTCGTTCATTACTTGCACACCATGCTCCCACGCGCGGGTGGTGAGGTCGCCCTGCACCTTCAATTCGCCAAACTGCGCCTCGTCATTGGCGTCCGCGATGGATCCGGGGCGCAGGCCGTCACCGATGGAGAAACTGACATCGTAGGCGGCCATGATTTTGCAAATATCATCCCAATGAGTGTACAGGAAATTTTCCTGATGATGCGCCAGACACCACTTGGCCATGATGCTGCCACCGCGACTGACAATGCCGGTGGCGCGTTGTGAAGTAAGCGGAATGAAACGCAGCAACACGCCGGCGTGAATGGTGAAATAATCCACGCCCTGCTCTGCCTGTTCAATTAGAGTATCGCGGAAAATTTCCCAGGTCAGATCTTCGGTGCGGCCATTCACTTTTTCCAGCGCCTGATAGATTGGCACAGTACCGATCGGCACAGGGCTGTTGCGGATTATCCATTCGCGGGTTGCGTGGATGTTTTTTCCCGTGGAAAGATCCATCACATTGTCAGCCCCCCAGAGTGTGGCCCAGCGCATTTTGTCAACTTCCTCCTCGATGCTGGATGTCACCGCGCTGTTGCCAATGTTGGCATTGATTTTCACAAGGAAATTGCGGCCGATAATCATCGGCTCACTTTCGGGGTGATTGATGTTGGCGGGGATAATCGCGCGCCCAGCGGCCACTTCAGCGCGGACAAACTCGGGGGTTATGTAATCGGGAATCCGCGCGCCGAACGAGTTGCCGGAATGTTGATGGCGCAAATCACTGGGCACCGCTTTGTTTGATTCCAAGGCTTGTTCGCGCCCAAGGTTTTCACGAATGGCGATGAATTCCATTTCGGGCGTCACAACGCCTTGCCGTGCATACCACAGTTGCGTGACTGGATGATTCTTCGCTCGCAACGGCTTGCGGCGCAGGCCGGGAAATTCCCGGTGCTGATTTCGCCCCGTGCCCACGGACTCCTCCGCGTGGCGGGTGGAAAGAAAACCGTCATCCTCCGGACGCGTGGCGCGACCATCAATTTCCTCCACATCGCCACGCCGCAAAATCCAATCGCGGCGCAATGCAGGCAAGCCATCCTCAACCGTACACGAGAAACCGGGATCACCCCATGGTCCGCTGGTATCATACACGCGCACCGGCTCGTTGTGCTCAGTTTCGCCGGCAAGATTTCGAGTGGGGCTTTGCGAGATTTCGCGCATCGGCACGCCTTTCACATAAACGCGTTGCGATTTTGGAAAGGGATGGTTCGCGCCGGATTCGAGGGCAGATTTTGTGGTAACCATAATTCAGGCGGGGAAATGGAACGGCGAATCTCTGTCCGGCATTACCCGGCAGATTTTGGGTCAACCGCACTTTGCACCGCGCGGAACTCTCAGCCTTCCAGTTGGCTCCCCTGCCCTTTTCTAGCCATCCGCGAGCGGAGGGTCAAACCTCAAATGATTTCCCACATCCGCAACTGACCTTCGCATTGGGATTGGTAATCTTGAACCCGCTATCATTAAGGTCGTCCGAAAAATTCACCACTGAACCGCGCAAAAAATCTGCGCTGATTGGATCTACCACCACTGGCACACCATCGAAATCCATCACGCGGTCGTTATCCCGTGTTTCATCAAAAACCAGCCCATACTGCATACCCGAGCACCCGCCTTGCTCCACATACACACGCAGCGCCTTGCCATCCGGCTCGGATTCACCGGCAATCATGCGCTGCACCTCCTCCACCGCTTCGGGTGTGAGCGAAACACATTCTTTTGTTTGTTCCTGCATAAGAAAAATCTATCGCAATTCAGGAGGAAATTCAACCTCGCATCATTTTTGCCGCGACAGTTGATTCAAAAAACGCTGCTTTTGCGCCTCCAATCCATTCCGCATTGCCGGATAATCTTGAATTAACAAGTTGCATACCCTCAAACCTTCCCTCGGTTTTCCCAGTTGCCCCAGCAGGTCCATCAGCATCAATCCACTTTGACCGCGCCAATAGGCATCCTGCACTTCACCGGGCCGCAAATTTTTTCCCTCCACCACCTCCAGCAAATGATCCACCGCTTCGGCCAGTTTTTGGTCACGATCCGCACCCTGCGCCTGGCGTTCCAGCACTTTGGCCAACCCCAGCAGACATTGGCTCTTCAATGCCACCGGCAGCGGCCCCTTTATGGCTATGGCATTCCCATAGGCCAATCGCGCGTGCTCACGATACCCCGGTTCCTTCGCGGAGGCTTGCAGGCAACAATCGCCAATACGACCCCAAGCCCGTGCCGCCAGTGCGTTTGTGGGGCTGGCTTGAATCACATTATAAAATGAATTGGTTGCGTTAGTAAGCTTCGCGGTGGTATCGGGCCCCGCGACTCCAATCTCGAGCATGGTGAGATCGCCCAGCGCGAAGTGGGCTTCCGATTTTATTCGGGCGGGAGTGTCTTGAGCGTTAATCAAACGAGTAAATTCGGTGCGCGCCGCACCAAATCCACTAACTCCTTGTCGCACCATCGCCGCGCGTCCGGCCATTAATGTCGCCCGTTGCCGCAATGCCACCGGAGCATTGGTTTGACTGGTAATCGATTTATAAATTTTCTCCGCCCCCAGATGATTTGTGCCGGAATTAAACGCATTATCCGCCAACCACATTTTAGCCAAGTAGGCCTGCTCCGTCTCGGGATGCAATTTGACCACCAACTCGAAAGCCGCCAGCTCATTGGTTGACTGCCCCCCCATCGACTGCGCCCACGCGTGATCCAACAACACCCGCGCGCGCAATGGATGCGTTTTGTTCTTCTTCAGCCAAACTTGGTACGCCTCATTGGCTCCGGTCCAATTCTCCTTGGCAATTTGTCCACGGATGGCTTCCAAATCCGCATCAGGCTCAAGTGGGGAGCCGGGCGATTCCTGCCGTAGGCGCGCCAATACAAGTCGGGCTTCGGGCGCCTCACCCGCATCCAGATGTGCCTGCGCCATGTTCAATAATCCTTCATCCGCCAAGGCATTGTTTCGTGCGCGCAGTTGTTTGAGCAATGAATCCGCCGCCGGATAATCGCCGAGCGCCAAGGCACTCCGAAGCCTGACCCAGCGCGCAAGGTCGAGGAGCGCCTCCGGCAATTCATCTTGCAAGGCAGCGCGTGCCAGTTCGTGTTGGCCTTGTCGGGCCTGGGCTTGGGCCAGTTGCATTCGTGCCCAAGGGGCCAGCGCGGATTCGCCGAGCAACTCAATGGATTCACCCCAGGCATCGCGGGCGGATTGCGCGTTTCCTCCGGCCAAATGACACCAGCCATTCCCCCACCGAACGCGGCCTCGAATAGCCGCTTCAGTCGATTGTTCAGCCAAGGCAAATCGAGAGCGCGCATTTGCTAATGCACCAGTGTGCCCACGCTGATGGCGCAACCATTCCAGCTCCCCCGCAAGACAATGAAGCATGCCTGCAAAATGAGCGGCAGAATTCAGCTTGGCCAGTTCATCCAGCGTGGCAATGGCCTCAGAAAAATTGCCCTGTTTGAATTGCAAACGTGCCGCGCGCAAAAATCCCTCGTGACGATGAATCCCCGGCAGGGTGGCAGATTGCAATTGTGCGTATTCGCGCAACGCGGCGGCCGCATTATTTGCCGCCTCATGCAACCCGGCGCGAAAACAATACACTTGTGCAAGCTGATTGGTTTGCCCCGTCTGACGCGCTAATTTGGAAATGCGCGCGGTGGTTCGCAGCGCGTCCTCCGGTTTGCCCGCCTGATTCTCGATCTGGGCCAGAAGAAACAACCGGCGCCATTCGCGGCGCAAATCTGTGGTGGCCGGCAATACCCCCAGTTCCTCGGCGGCTGCATTCCAATCGCCCTCTTCATACAATGCCTGCGCGAGCAGCAATCGCCCCTCCTGAGCCCAGCTGGAATGCGCGCGCAATTTTGCCAGTAACTTGAATTTTCCCTCGGTGGGCCGCAGCAATTGAACCACTTCCCCCCATTCTTTTTTGCGGGCGGAAACCGTGGCCAAGGCCACCATTCCAGCGAGTGCATGGGGAGATTCAGGATGTTCGCGCAATAATTCCCGCAAGTGCGCTGAAGCTGCCTCGAACTGTTCCAATCGAATCCGGCATTCGGCCTTCCAGTACAAATATGCGTCGGCCAACTCGGCGGCGGCATTTTCGCCTTTGGATATTTGCGTTGCTGCCTTTGCGAATTCACCGGATTGATAAAGCGCTTGCGCTCGAAGCAGAACCGCCCTTGACCGGTGCGTTGATTCCGGATGTAGCCGAACAAACTCTTCCAGCCAACGATCTGCCGTGGCCCAATGACCGGCTTGGAATGCCCGTGCGGCCGCCTGATAGGCGCGTTCAGAGGAGCTGCTGGGCGGATGGGTGCGCAGACGCACGTCGCCAGTTACCGCCGCGTTCGCAGCTTGTGCGAGTGCAATTATAAGTAACAATCCCCTCATCCTGCAGAAACCTTTCGCCGCATTTTAGCCTTGGGCGAGGGCAATGCGCGACCCAAAAAACGGCCCGTGTGGCTCTCCGCGCATTGGGCCACGTGCTCCGGCGGTCCCTCCGCAACTAGTCGCCCGCCCCCATCGCCGCCTTCGGGGCCAAGGTCCACCACCCAATCGGCGCACTTGATGATGTCCAAATTATGCTCAATCACCAACAGCGTATTGCCTGCATCGCGCAGCTTGGCAAAGACATCGAGTAAACGGGCCACATCATGAAAATGCAGTCCGGTTGTGGGTTCATCCAACAAATACAATGTACGGCCGGTGGCACGCTTGCTCAGCTCGCTGGAAAGTTTCATCCGCTGTGCCTCGCCGCCACTGAGCGTGGTGGCGCTTTGACCAAGCTGCAGATAGCCCAGGCCCACCTCGGCCAGCGTGACACACACGTTGTACACCTGCGGCACCGATCGGAAAAAAACGCATGACTCATCTACCGTGAGCGCCAGCACATCAGCGATGTTCAAGCCCTTGTAATGCATCTCCAGCGTTTCGCGATTGTAGCGACGGCCCGCGCAATCTTCGCAGGGCACGTAAACGGCTGGAAGAAAATGCATTTCAATCTTCAACATTCCGTCCCCTTGGCATCGTTCGCAGCGCCCGCCCTTTACATTGAAACTAAACCGCCCCGGACCATAGCCGCGCACCTTGGCCGCGGGCAGCCGCGCAAACAAATCGCGGATGTGCGTGAACATTCCGGTGTAGGTGGCAGGATTACTTCGCGGCGTGCGGCCGATGGGGGATTGATCGATTACAATTGCCTTGTCGAGATGCTCCATGCCCTCGATTGCTTTATGTGCGCCGGGCCGCTCCTTGGATCCGTGCCATTTGCGAAAGAGGGCGCGATGCAGGACGTCGTCCACCAGCGTGCTCTTTCCTGAACCGCTGACGCCGGTGACGCACGTGAAGGTGCCCAGCGGTATGCGCACGTCAATTTCCTGCAGGTTATTTTCGGATGCGCCGAGGATGGTGAGCCACCCCCGCTCGGGTGTGGCCGCGGTCCGTTCCGTGGGCGGGGTGATATTGAATTCGCCGGAAAGATACTTGCCGGTGATGGAGCGCTTGACCTTGCAAATCTCTTTCACTGTGCCGGCGGCAATCAGCTCGCCGCCGTGCACGCCCGCGCCGGGGCCGATGTCCAGAATGTGATCAGCGGCGCGGATGGTGTCTTCGTCGTGCTCCACCACGAGCACCGTGTTACCGAGATCGCGAAGGCCCTTCAGTGTGGCAAGCAGGCGATCATTGTCGCGTTGGTGAAGGCCAATGCTGGGTTCATCAAGAATGTAAATGACGCCCACGAGGCCTGCGCCAATCTGGGTGGCGAGGCGAATGCGCTGGGCTTCGCCTCCGCTGAGCGTGCCGCTTTCGCGGTTAAGCGACAAATAACCAAGGCCGACGTTGCCCAGAAAACCCAGGCGCGCTCTGATTTCTTTCATCACCTCGCCTCCAATTTTTTCCTCCAACTCGCTGAACTCAAGTGAATCAAAAAATTGAAGCGCATCGGCCACGGACAGTCGGCATACTTCCATTATGGAAAGGCCCGGGATGGCCACCCTGCGACGGCGGCCTTTGGGCCGGAATCGTTTGGCTTTCGCGCAGCCGAGAGTGCAGGCGAGGATTTCCGGCTTGAGACGCTGGCCCTGGCAGGCATCACAGGGCTGACTGCTCATGCAGTTTTTTACGCGTTTCTTGGTGAACTCACTGTCCGTTTCCTGCAGCAACCGCTCGAGATTGGGGATCACGCCCTCGAATGGCTTGGGTTTGGGATTTTTTTTAGCCGAACGCCAGAAGGCAAATTTGATTTCCTCCTTACCTGAACCGTGCAGCAACACTTCACGGAATTCTTCCGGCAACGATTCCCACGGCACATCCAGTGGCTGGCCATAATGGGCGGCGACGGCTTTGATGACGTGGTTGTAATAAATAATCATGCGACGCCCGCCACGCTTCCACGGTGCGATGGCACCCTCGCCGAGAGTCTTTTCCGGGTTGGGCACAACGAGCTCTTCATCGAAAACCAATTTCTGGCCCAATCCGTGGCACACAGGGCAAGCGCCGAACGGCGAGTTGAAGGAAAAATGTTTTGGTGTGTGTGTGTCGTAGCTTTTGCCTGTGGAATTGGATACCATCCGGGTGGAATGCAGTGTCTCGTCCCATTTATCGGATTTATTCTTGGGTGATTGATGCAGGGCGAGCAGTCTGCCTTGTCCCCACTTGAGGGCGGTTTCGACAGAATCAGCGAGACGCTGCCTCATGCCCTCGCCGATGACAAGACGATCCACTACAGCCTCAATGTGGTGCTTCTTCTTGGGGTCAATGGTGATGCGCGTGTTTACCTCCAGCTCCACCAACTCGCCATCCACGCGGGCGCGCACGAAGCCCTCGCGCGCGAGTTTTTCAATCACATCGCGGAATTCTCCCTTTTGATGACTGATCACCGGCGCGAGGAGCATGACGCGTGTGCCGGTTTTAAATTTCATCAGACGATCGATGATTTCCGAGGAAGTTTGCTGGCTCATTGCCTCACCGCTTTCAGGACAGTGCGGTGTGCCCACGTGCGCGTAAAGCAAGCGAAGGTAATCAAAAATTTCCGTGGTGGTGGCGATGATGGATCGCATGCTGCCACCAGCGCTTCGTTGCTCGATTGCGATGGTTGGGGAAAGGCCTTCGATAAAATCCAGGTCCGGTTTCTGCATTTGGTCGAGAAACTGCCTCGCATAAGCCGAAAGCGACTCGACATATTTCCGCTGGCCCTCGGCGTAAATAGTGTCAAACGCCAGTGAGGATTTGCCCGAACCGCTGAGGCCAGTGACCACAACCAACTGGTCGCGCGGAATCTTGAGTGAGAGGTTCTTGAGATTATGCTCCCGCGCCCCGCCGATCCGAATGACATTCGCTCCCATAAAAGAAGCGCACGGTACGCGCAACCCGCGCAAAATCCAAGCCTACGCTATCGCAAGATCAAGGGTGCTGTGCTTTCGATCACCATCCGCGGCAATGGAGGCGGTGCAACAGTGGCAATGCCACGGGATTTTTTGTAATGATATTCGCGCCAGCTCTCGACTCCCTCCAGGCGAAACACCGTGCGCTGCGCCGCTTCGCTGGTGATGGCGTAGTTGGTGCAAAGCCCATCATTTTCAACTGCATTTTGCGCGGGCTTCAGGGTTTGGCTGAAAGTGTAGGCTACAAATCTGGGTGTTCCGTCGGTGCGCAGGAGGGAGAGTATTTGTTGCGGTATGCGCTCGTAATCAATGTCATTGGGAAAGAAAGGATGTGCAAAGGCTTGGGTGGCATTGCCCGTGTTCTTTTGCGCGTGGTCGATCATCGCGCGAAAATCCGGGTTGCCATCGGTCAATTCATTGACGGCTAAAATATCGCTGATCCGGGCAAAAGGAAGTCCACCCCGATGCCGATTGATGGAGCGAATGGTCTGGGCCATGAAAGCACCGGGGGCCAGACGGGCATCCAGTTTCGGCCCGTAGCAAGCGGGGTCCATACAGTTTCCCAAATGCGGCAGGCTGTGAAAATCCCATGCTCCATTTGTGTTTCGAATGGCCTTGCGCGGCACGGCCGCGCCGGACAAAACGGAACTCCATGCCGCAAGGCTTTTGGCGTTTACAGACAACAATCCGGTGGCCGCTTCGGGCGAAGGATTGGTGGAAAATAAATCCACCAGCCGATGGTCGTTTGAGGGCAGCGTATCCAGTGTGCCGGTTTGGCGTTGCCAGGCATCGGTGCTGATGAGGTAAAGCCAGCTCGCGGGGTCGTTTGGATTATGGGTGTATCCCGCCGTGCCGGCCAGTTTGTTGAGGGTAAAGCTCGCATCCCACAAGGTAAGCGTAAAAGGCGCCTTCGCCGGAATGGAGTAATCGTACTGGATGTTGCCATCGTAACCCTGATAGCCCGGTGGGCCTCCCTCCAATTTCACGCGGTCGGCCTGCCAGAAAAATGGAACCGAGTCCGCAGTGATCACCCCCGAGACGGCATCAATGGAGCGAACCAGCAGCCGGTTGGCTTGTCTGGACTTGAGATACACCGACTGCCAAGGAGTGCCACGATGCACCATCCCCAAAGCTCCCAATGTTTCCAACCCGGCATTGTCCTTGTGCGGGAAGTGCCATCCATTTGGATCCAGCACACCGGGATCCTTTAGGGTGGTGTGGTCATAGGAATCCGCCCACGGCCGGGTAAAGTTGTTTGCCGGACTGTAGCGTGTGTCCAGCACGCTCCAGGGCCGGTAAACATAATTTTCAAAACCGAGGTTGTTGGACATCCAATTCCCGTTGTTGTCGGCAAGGTACACAATGTAGGGCGGTTGCCTTGGATGCGCGTTATTGGGTTTCATAGGATGCACCAGCGTGTAATCGCGGCTCATGCCATTCACTAGCGGGTCATTTGCCTGCCAACTCATCTCGTACACTTCGCCCTGATAATAGTCCCACAACTTTTGGCCACTCGCATTCTGTAGAGTGGGCAGAAATACCCCTCCGCCGGGGGTCGTGTGTTTGCGCAAACAACGGAACAGATTCGTCCGGCCATTGGCATTATTGACGCACCGGATGATTTCATTGGGCAGAAAAGTCTCGTTTTGGCTCCAGACCGCCGGCTTCCATTTGGAGAAATCCACACCGAAATCGAATGACGTGTGCGGCTCGCGCGCGTAGTACCGGTTCTCGCTTGAATCCTCCACCTGCTCGCCTTGTTTGTATTTGCGGTCCTGTTCCCAGCGTTCCCATTGCGGCGGCAGGTCGGCGGCAAAATGTAGCCGGGCATAATCCACCACGCGATCCAGACTGCCGTTGGGGTCTCCACAGGTAATTTTGACAGCAAGATTGATGGCTAAATTATCCAAGCGCCAACTCGCCCGTTCCGCTGCGTCCATGCTCATTGTCGGCAGTGAAAATTGAAACTGCATTACCGGCAAATAGGATTTGCTGGCGCTGAGCGAAAAGGGTGAGGACTGGTTCAGAATTGCGCTGATGTCACTGGGTGATCCTGCCCCTTCAAGCCGCCCGGTTACGGTGCCGGCCAAGGTGGCCTTTAACGGCAGTGCCTGGCTGTATAAGTTGTCGCGCAACTCCACCCCCACGTGCAGCACCGGCTGCACCTGCACGAGCAAGGGATTGGTGTGAGGGGCTATCCGCCATTTGATCGCCGCAGACACCTCGTTCACGCTGGGCCAGATGCTGCCTCCCAAATTCTTCGGAGTTTGTGTACGCTTGTTGGCACCTATCAACAACGGGAACCCAGTGGTGCCCAAACCGATCCCTTGGGGAACCCCGGGGCGATCCGGCACCCGGCCTAATCGGTCATGAGGATTCCACACCACGTCCGGATCCAATGCGTCAGGCAGGTTTCGCACCGGGAATTGTTCCAGTTGAAAATCATTCATCACCCGCATCCAACCTGCGATGTAGACTTGGTCCCCTGCGTCCCTCAAGAGCACGGGCCGGAATGCCCGCGGCCAAGCCAAACGAAACTGCTGAACCTGTTGATTGATCGTCAGGGAATATGCGGTGTCTGGCGCGTACAACTCTGTGAGATTCAGCGCCACCTGTAGCAGGCGCTGCACTTCCGGGGTGAAATTGTTGTTTGCCTGCGGATAAACCTGAATGTTATCCGCGCCAAATGTACTGGCGTCGGCCTCATTGTTAAACAGGGTGAGGGCGGGGTCGGATCCAATGTGAAAATCATCGCCCTGACGTTGCATCGCGTTATCCAGCAGGAGTGAGGCTAGACGCGTGAATTTCTTGGCCAACGGATCATAGCGCAGTTCAAAGGTAAGCGGAGCCGGCAGATTGGAAAAATCGGTGATCACCACGTTTGCCAGCTTGTCGCGGCCCAACACCATAAAGCGCACCTTGTGGTCATCCGTGGGCCGCGCTGCGCCACGCCGCAGGGGGATGTCCCACAATCGCACCCGTTGCGAATCCACCACCTCGGCAAAGAACCATTCCTTAACCACCTTCACCCGGTTGGTGGGGTTAATGTATCGATACACCGTCTGGTTCATCACATTGGTCGTACTCTGTGCAGAGGCAGTGAGGAGCACCCTTTGCCCCGTCACCAAACCGTGCCGGGCACCAAATTCGAGTGTTTCCGCCAACGTCTTGCCGGGCACGTTGTTGGTGCCCACTTGTGTGGCGCGCATCCAGGGCCAATCCCCGGGATTCTCACTGAAGTCCCCATCAGAAAAATATTCGTTCAACAGCAACTTAACCTTTGGCGCCATGCCCAGCCGTGAGCCCATGGCATCGATTTGTTTGGAGGTTTCAGGTGCCTTGGCCGTAAGCGTGCTAAACGTGCCCGCCAGATTATAAAACGCTCGGCCTGTCTTGTCGGCCTGCAACCATTGTGTAACTCCCTCATGGGTTATGGGCTGCATGCCGGTAACGGGCGGACGATGAGGCGGCCGCAAGAAATGCATCACATCCACGTGCTCGCGCTGGTTGGGCATGCCCGGATGCACGGTATCCATGTTGCCCCACGGATAGCGGTAATTCCAAAGGCCCACGAACCGTTCGCGATTCACATGCTGCCCACCCGCGTGGCGGAATGCCTCGCCCAGAGAAGACTGATTCACTTGTTGCAAATAACCGTTATATGAGAACGCAACCGGATCCAGCATCGCCAGAGATCCGGCCAAATTCAATTCCCATGCCGCATTGCCATGGCCGCGCAGGTAGCCCTCATCATTGCCGAGGGTCTTAGCGTTGTTATGGGCGTGATTGAGATCCAACAGCTTGTCATCCGGAGTCACCAAAAAGGCATAACGCGCCACGAACCGATTGTCTTTGCTGTGTGGCTGGCTTGGATTCTCCAACACCCCGATCCAGTGAGGGTCACCCACTTGATTGGTGCTGGATTGAAACGCCGCGCGATTGTCCGGCCCCAGGTCATGGTTGAGGTTCAGGAAATAACGAAACTCATCCGGCTTGCGGTCGCCGTCCAGATCGTAATACACCGGCGCACGCGGGTCGGTTTGCAGCAAAAGCAATTCCGCCTTTGGAATGGGCTTGGTGAATGTGGCTCCATCGATATTGGTGGACACCATCACCTGATAATTGCGGTGGTTGACAATTTCATTGATCACTGCCGCTTGAGCCCGGGCTAATCCGGCATCAATCGCCAAATGGGTTTCCGTCTGGCGGACGCTCATGGTCACCGCGCTGCGGTCCAGCCGCGTGAATGCCAGGAAGGCAATGACCATAAAGGTGATCAACGCCAGCATGATCAGCGCCACGATCAGCACCGCACCGTTTTGCCCATTTGGATTGTGGATTCTCACTCCTCTTCCTCCGGGTCAGTGGAAACAAAAGTGTACACGCCACCGTTGTCCACCGCGATTTGCAGCAGATAACGCTCAGAAATTTCACGGGAACGCCCCAAGCCGATGGTATTCACCCTCACAGGCGTGGCGCGCTGGGCGTTGAGATTGGCAATGCCCGGCACAATATGATCCGGAATCTGGCCGTCCGTCAGCAGCCAGATAGTGTCCGGGTTCATTATAAAAGCGGCATTTAAAGAAGCGGTTGGGTCTGTGCCGCCCCCATTCATTTGATTTCGGATCCAATATTCATAGGCCAGTTTAGTCTTGGGAAGTGCCGGCACCAAATCCGGTGCGGGTTTGGATTGCCCATCAAAAGGATCAACAGGCATGGGCTGAGATCCCGTGTTAAAAAAGAATATGTAAAAGGAGTCACTCGGATTGAGTTTTTTTAGTGTTTCAATCATCGCCAATCGCGCGCTGATGAAACGGCGCTCTTCGGACATGCTGCCGGATTTATCGATGATGAACACATACCGTGCAGGCCGACTGGAGCCCAAGGGACCGCCGCCACCCCCGGTTACACTTCCGGTCACGGAAAATCCATTCGCCTCGAATTCTTTTTGGGTCTTCTTAACAAACAATGCCGGCGGAATTTCCGCTTGAGTGCGGATGGGCACCAATTGGCGCAGCAACAGGATGCGCCCGAGGTTTTCATTGAGCATTTCCATCATACGCGTGCGGCGCTGGCGATTCAGCTTGGCCCAGGTCAGCGGATCCATGGGGCCGCTCTCCAGTTCCATGGTGAGGCGATCCACCTCGGCATCATTGAGGATTTCCTTTTTTAATTTGGCTTCAATCAGGCCAAGCTCCACCTCCACATACAGCGGAACATCCAGCCGGTAAAACTCAGGCTCCACCCACATGGCGCGTCCTGGATCATGCGGCGATACCGCCCGCATTCGGAAATGAACCACGTTGTCTGATAATTTCTGGTACTGCGCATCCTTGTTGGAGTTCACCAGGCGGATGATGTGCCGCTTGGGCACCGGGCCAGATTCGTAACGCCACAACGCGCCAATCACATCATTGGGGGTGGCCGGCTGGCCGCGTGACTCCAGACGGTAAGCCATTTGCTGCCACTGATCATCGTGTCCCAGAAAGGAAATGCGGCTGCTGATAAAGGGCTCGGTGGTGGTAAGCCAGGTGTTTTGCTGGTCCGCACGCAAGGAAGCCCAGTTGGTGGGGAATGAAAGGGTATCGAGACGATTGGTGCGGTAAGGCACGGCAATGAAATTCGGCTCCAATAACCCGGCCGGTGCCATGCGGCCGAGATCGCGCACGATGAGGTCCATCACCGCCCTGCCCTCTTCCAGCAACTTGGTCCGGCTGTGGCCAGTGGTAAAAACTGACTGCACCCTCGCAAAAATCTGGTACATTGCCACCACCAATCCTACTGAAATGAGTACCGCTGCCATTAACTCCACCATAGTGTAGGCGGCCTGACGACGGCGAATTGTGCGGTTCGGGTTCATTCGTAATCCGGCGTGAAAAAGTAAAATGTTGAAAAATAAAAATTGGTAGGTGAACTGAAGCCAAGGAAACGGTCCGGCTCTGACCGGAAAGGCCCGAACACCGGCGGATACCCGCCATTGGACAAGCCTTCCATCGGCCGGAGCGAATACAACCCGTGCGTATCGTAAGTGCGCCCCATGCGCCACTTGTCATCCGGCCGCACCATGTTCGGCGAGGCGCGTTCAGCTTCGGGCTCCCGGATATCTGTGGCAAGGCCAGCCTGTTCCATGGCCAGCAAGGTGTTGTTTATGCTGGCATAATTGATGATGCCGGTCAGGGCGGATAGTTCCTCAATTGAAATTTTCTCTCCGGGCAGGGTTACGTCCAGGATGGTTTTTTGGTCGAGCGGCAATTGCTGGCGGGCCTTGGTTTCTTTCGGCGGCAAGCCGACCAATGTGGTGAAGCTTTTGGTGGACACGGTTTTGACATCTGCCGCGTTTTTGGTGGCATCCTTCAATGTGGGATCATCCAGAACGGGCCACTTGAAGGTGAGGGTGATGCGCCAAAGGTTGGCATTGGCCGGGTCGGGCGCAATATGGGTTTCAAGCAGGTAACTCAGGGCAAATTCACCGCCGGGCAGAGGGTGGAATGCGGTTTGCCCTTCATTCATATATTCCTCTTTTGTGGCCACCAACACTTTTCGACCATAGATGCGGTCAAAAAGTTGGCCGTTGAAAGCGCGAACACGCGCAGTTTTTTTAACGCTGCCAATTGCCGTGCCATTATCAGGGATGCTCATCCATCCAATCACATCGGTGGGCCAAGAAGATTGTTTGAGATGTCCTTTAAAGAGAAACGGCATGCCGGGCCATTCCGGCCCAGCGCCATCCCCTCCGAGCCGGGGACGATGGGCCCGATAGATCACCGGCCCGGTGCCATCGTCCACCTCCAATTCCACCCATTCCACCTGATTCAAGGCATCCGTCGGCTGCATGCCTGCACGCAGTGCGGTCATCCAGTATTGCGCGTCGTAGCGGATTACGGTTTCCTCGCGGTTATCCTTCTGCACCGTGAGGCCAGCGGGCAGCACCCCGAGCACAGCAACCAAGCCAAAAGCCACCACGCCAATGGCCAGGGCAACCTCGGCAACGGAAAACCCCCCTTGCTGCGGGTGAAATTGCTTGGCTGTATTCATGGTCCTATTCGATTAACAGATCCACAGAAGGATCGGTTTTCTGCAGATGGGCCAGCAGCTTGTTGGCCAAGCCTGCCGTGATGCCCGAGACCACCACTGGCGCGCGCGCGTTGGGGCGAAGTTCCCAGCGGTCATCATTGTTCCGGTAAAATGCGCCCCAATTGGGGTGGTATTGGGCATTGTTGATCCCCGCCCAGTCCGAGATCGCCGAGGCCATCCCTTCACCGCCACCTTTCCAAGCGCGGTTGGAAAAAAAGATGACCTTTACCGTAACCGCCTTCATGGCGGGAGGCACGGCGGTGGAGGCCATCGTCCTGGGGCGTCCGGTAAGATAATTAATGAGAATAGTATTTTGCACCTTAGCCTCTTGTTCCGGCTCATCGGACGGCCCCAACAGATAGCTGCCATCAGCACGCTTTTCCGGCGGCAGTACCCCGCCTTCTACCAACCGGATGACCACCCCCATGGAATCGGGCGTGGCAGGCTTGACGCCCAGCAACCGTCCGCGGGCATCGAAACCGATGTACGGCAGGTGCCAGTTAAAATTGACCTGTGCGTCATTGCTCAAATGCGGTACGCGCAGGAGAGGGTCGGCACTGTTCCGGTTGGCCTGCTCAAGTTGGCGCATCACTTCGCCGGGAATATACGCGCCGTCGGGTAGACGCTTCCAATCACTAACCCAACGGCGACTGGGTTGCCCTAGGTTGTCGCCCAATGCGTACTCAGCAAAGAATGCGTAGGAAATCAACTGCGCTCCCAATTGCTGGTTGGCCACCGTGTTCTTCTGGAAATAGGCTTTCTCCGCAACACTCATGGCCTCCACATCCGCCGTGAACTTGGGCATGAACACCACGTACACCGGCGAACCGCCGTTGATGGCCGCAAGCCGAGCGTTGTTGAAATCCGCCATCAGTTGGGTGGTCGCGCTCAATGAATACTTGTCCCCGCGCAATCCCTTGAGTGCGGGGAGCATAATGGCCATGAGCGCGATGGCAATGGCCAGTACCACCGCCATCTCCACCAGCGTGAAACCAATTTGCTCCCGGCTTTGGGCCGTTTTCTTGTTCACGCTGGCGGAGTGGTGTGTCATGGATTAGCGCCAACCCAAAATGTTGTCTGTATTTTGCAATTCCAAGGCTGCGGCCTTGGAGTTCACCTGGCGGTCGGGGCCAGGAGACCAAATCATCACTGTGCCACGCAGCACGTATTCCTCTTCGGTTTTGTTTTGCGGGTTCAGCACCAAGCCGATTGCCGTGTTCTTGGAGACGCCGGTTTCGAGGTAGAACAAGTCGGCCACCTGTCCGTTGCCGTCTAGATCCACGGTGATCACATACGGGTTGCCGAAGGGATCACGAAAAACGCCATCGGGCCCCACGCCGCCGGCGGCAGCATCGTCTGCAGAGTTGGGGGTGAGATAAGATGTCTTCTTTGGGTTCCGCCCGTGATTCTGGTTGGGCCCCTTGTCGAGTGCCATCAGGATGGCCATCAAGTCGCTGTTGTCTACTGTCACTGGCGGATTAGCCCAGTTGCCGGCATCCTGCGGCGAGCCATCGGCGTGTTTGCGGCCAATGGGCAGGTGAAAAGTCAGGTCGCCCCCTTTGGCGTTGGGGACGACACCGCGCGCACTTGGAAAGCGGCTATAATCGTTGTGATAACTCTGGATGGCGCCCTTGAGGTTCACCATGTCTGTTCGAGCCGTGGCCACCTTGCTTTTGGTGTAGGCGCGAATCACAAAAGGCACGGTGATGGCCACTAGGATTGCTATGATGGTGATTACCACCAGCATTTCCACCAGCGTGAAGCCGGCCTGAGTTTGGGTGGATCGAGTTGCTTTGAGTTTCATGGTGCTTGTGTTAATTGTTTTCCCAATTGCCGATGATGCGGGTTTGGTCGGTTTCACCGATCTCCACCCAGAGATCATAGCTCTCGCGATTGTGTTCTGGATTGAGCGAGTTGTAATTCCAGCGCTCATTTTGTTTGGAATCTGATCGGCCCAGCGCGGGCGATACCAAATTGCCTGCGGAGTCATATTGCGCGGGCTTGAGTTCAGGCAACAGGTTCTTCCCCTTCTCCACCCCTTTTCCGCTGAGGTGTTTGTAGAGTTGATTCTTAGCGGGATCATCCGGGTCGCTGGGCGGAAAGTAGCCGTGCTTTTCCTTGTAGGCCTGAAGGGCCAGCACGATTTGCTCAAGTTCCACGCGAATGGCGCTTTCGTTTGATTTACCCGCCACGCGGGAATAAAGCGCTACAGTGAGCGTGGCCAGCACGCCGATGATGACAATGACTGCCAGCAGTTCCACCAACGTGAAGGCTCGACTGTGATTAGGGGTGAGTTTCATTGGTTGATGTTTTCGTTTTCCATTCGCTCGCTGAC